>CAXAGK010000111.1:0-9935 GCA_963968305.1 uncultured Rickettsiales bacterium
GACCGTGTCGCCGCCCCAACGGGTGGCCCAGACCATCTTCTCGACTTCTTCCGCAGCCGATGAGCTGACGGCCGAATTGCCGATATTGGCGTTGATCTTCACCAGGAAATTCCGGCCGATGGCCATCGGTTCCGCTTCCGGATGGTTGATGTTTGCCGGGATAATGGCACGGCCTTCCGCGATTTCCTTACGCACGAATTCCGGTGTCACGAAATCTGGAATGTTCGCGCCGAAGGTCTCGCCGTCGCCCGCGAATTCGGAACGCCCGAGATTCTCCCGGTGTGCAACGTATTCCATCTCTTTCGTGATGATGCCCTTCCGGGCGTAATACATCTGACTGACATTACCACCCGCCTTGGCGCGCAACGGCCGACTTTTGTTCGGAAAATCTGGGAACGAGTTCGGATCGTCATCGTCGCGGTGATTGTCTTCTGGGCGAGCCTCGCGTCCTGGATATTCCTCGACGTCGCCGCGCTCACGAATCCATTCCTCGCGCATGCGCGGGAGGCCTTGGTCTACCTGCGGCGCGAAAGTGGCATCCGTGTATGGACCCGATGTGTCGTAAAGGCGGACCGGCGGCTCATTCGCCGATTCTTCCAGGGCTACTTCCCGGAACGGGATGCGAAGGTCACCGTGCTCGACATAAACCTTTTGCGAGCCCGGAATCGGTCCCGTCGTGATGATGATGCTATCTGAATCTTTAGGCATTGCGGATCTCCTCCATGCAAATTACGGAGACCCGGGATGGCTTAGGTGGGATGGCGCGACGTCCGCGCCTGTTCCAGTTCCCTACGCCGGCGTGACCCGGATCAGGTTCTAAGGGTCAACGCGTCACCGGATTCACCCGGCCTAGCGAACTCTCAGCCCCTTCACGGGACCCCCCTTGAAACGAACTACAATAGTGGGGCCTAAGGGGCGCAAGGTCAATGACCGACGATGAAGCATTCCCGGAAATACGACGGTGGTTGTCCAAGTTTCGCCATTCCAGGGCAGGCCTGGCCCGAACCTGGGATTAGGTCCCGAGCGTTACCCAGCGTCAGTGAGAACTTAGGCGTCTTTCAAGCCATAATTCCGGGTCCGCTTCGCGTCCCAGAATGACAGATTTTACTTTACTAGTTCCGTTTCCCAGCCAAAGAGCCGGGGGCTACTGAGTGAAAAAATAACGCGGCGCTTACACTGGCTCCAATGGGACATTAAGCTCCGTATTTTGCCCGACAATACCGCCCCGGTCGCCAATTTCGACCGTTAAGTCGCGCTCCAGCATGCTGTCCGGCAGTGGCCTTCCGTTATCCGGGCACAGCCAAAGCCGCAGCAAATGCCGGCGTCGCTCGATTTCGGGCCAATCCTCGAAACCGGCACGCGCATGGAGGATTTGGTGGTTGTGCAAAAATTGGACATCGCCGGGCTCGAACGCCATATCGAGGCGGAATTCCGCGCTCTCGGTGATCTCGTCAAATAGATCGAATGCCGCGATCTGCTTGTCCGTGAGTATAGGGAGTTCGTCGAAACGCGCGCAAGATTCCATATAGTCTCGGGCATAAATCGTCGAGAGTTTACCCGCGTGGTAATGGAATGCCGCCATTGGGTAATAGTCGCATTTCCCGGGCGGAATCTCGCCTCGGCGATCGCGCCAGAGCGGTTCATACAGTGTCGCCCACAAGTCGGGATCGCGACGATACATCTCGTCATGCACGGACACAGAACTGCAGATACTGCTCTCTCCACCGGATTTCGAATTTTGCAGGCACATCAGGCCGACGAAATCAGTCGAATCCGTGTGGAAACGCTGACGTACCCGCGTCTGATAGACACGGACCTTGCCCGGATTACCGAACGCGTCGAGTTGGTCGCCGAGATTGCAAACATGGCCCAGCAAATGCCCTTTGGCGTTCTGCGACCGTGCCGTGCCAAGATGCGCGCCGATGCCCCAATATATCCGCTCTGATTCTTCCAACGTGTAATCGCCGACCGGAATTCCTCGGATTAGGACAAATCCGCGACCTTCCAGCAATTCCTGTTTGATATCGGCCAGCCGCGGTCCAAGGTTCGACAGACTGAAAGCGTCTTTATCAATCGCCAGAAAATCACACTCCCACGTTTGCCGCATCGCGTCGTCCAGCTCGGAGATTTCCGACGGTGACAGGGCATAAATCCATTTTTGCGGGGATTTCGATAATTCAGATCCGCGCCAGGCACCCGGCCCACCGATTGGTCCCGGCGCTTGCTCTTGCGTTGCGCCCGTGGAGACAAATTCAAAGTCTGTATCGGGGAGTGCGCTCATGGTTGAATTCCCATAATTTTGCTTTGCCGGTCGATTCCATCGAAATGGATTATACCTGACATAGGAGTGATTGGCCCGGAGGAAACGATATGCAAGATCTTGAACAGCAACTTCTCGACGCCGCATGGCCTTTTTGGGAGTGCGAGGCGGAGATCGCTAAACGCTTTTATGCTAAGGCGAGCGACGACGACCATATATTTTATCTCCGCGCTCAGCTTTGGAAGGAGCTCAACCCGGTCGACGGTTTCTTTAACGGGTTGCACAAGGAGCTGAAGGGTGTCGTCGACCTGTATCCAAAGGTGGATAACGGGATCGACCGCCACGACTATCACTTCATGTTGTTGCAGCTGGTACAAGAGTTCAATCACTACGTCGTGCTCGCGGATATATTCGAGCACCTGGTCGGACGCCCGATCTCGCCGGACGACACAACGCAGCTTGACGAGGAAAAGAAACTCGGCAATGTCCGCCGCGCTTATGTGGCAGCTAACGACCCGCTGCTGAACGCAGCTGTCGGCTTCACCGAGGGTGGCGGTGCCAGACTGTTCCGGGAAGGCAAGGAGCTGAAAGGCAGCGAGGTCAACAAGCTCACCGCCAAAGCCATGCAAACCATCTTCGACGACGAACATGATCATTATATGGAGCAGGCAAAGGAAGCTATCAGCCATATCAAATCGCCGGAGGATCTGGAACGCATGAAAGATGCGGTTGCGAAAATTAGCGAGCAACGTGTCTGGATGCGCGCCGAAATGTTCCGCGACGCGATGAGCCGGGAAGAGGTTGAGACGTTTATCTCGGAGAACCAGCGGTAGACCGCTAATTATGTCATTCCTGCACAGGCGGGAGTCCAATCGGCATCCGAAATTCTAGGTTTCCGCCTACGCGGGAATGACGCATGAAAGTGAAACAAGAATGACACAAAAAACCTGGCTGGAAGTGGCACTAAACGGTGGCGGCGGAGAAGCGCATCAGCATTTGATGCCGATCTCGCCGGACGACCTCATCGCCGAAGGCATCGCCTGCGTGGAAGCCGGCGCATCCATCGTGCATTTTCATTCCTACGATCCCGAAACCGGCAAACAGAGCGACGAGACCGAGCTCTATGCCAAAGTCATCGAGGGTATCCGGGCAAAGGTCGACGCCATCGTTTACGGTACACTGCCGATGGTTGGCTCCAAGGAAGCACCGACGGTGGAACATGTGAAGGAGCGCCACGCAGCTGTCGAGGGATTGGTTGAACGCGGTCTTCTCGACTGGTTGTCGGTCGTCGACCCCGGCTCCGTCAACTTCGCGCCCTTTACCGAAATCGCGCACGATCGAGACGGTTTCGTCTATTTGAACCCATTGAGCCATGTTCGCTACGGCTTGGGCCTGTGCGAGCGCTTCGGTCTGCATCCAAGCTATGCGATTTACGAGCCGGGATTCGCGCGCCTTGGTGCCGCGATGGCGGAGCGGTTCCCAATCCTGCCGACACCGATCTATCGGCTGATGTTTTCGGAAGGTTACACTTTCAGCTTTCCACCGAAGCAATACGGCCTCGACGCCTATCTGGCATTGATGGATGACGTGGCACCGGATGCTCCCTGGATGGTCTCAGGGTTGATGGTCGACATTAGCCCATTGATCAAACCTGCGGTCGAGCGTGGCGGCCATGTCAGGGTCGGCCTCGAAGACGCTCCGAAGCTTTCGGAACGCGGCAATCTCTGGTGGGTCGAGGATGCAGTCAAACGCATTCGAGCTGCCGGGAGCGAACCCGCGACAGTGGCTGAGATCAGAGCATCCCTGAAGGAGTGTTCTAATGGTTGAACGTTTCGCCATCGGCCAAGGTGTCTCACGCCTCGAAGACCCTCGTCTGCTCAAGGGCGGCGGCCGCTATATGGACGATCTTCAAATACCAGAACTGACGCACGGCTATATCCTGCGCTCACCCCACGCCCATGCGCGTATCGTCTCTATCGATACCGAGACAGCAGCGGAAATGCCCGGTGTTCTCACCGTGCTGACAGGCGCGGATTGGCTGGCCGACGGATTAGGACCTATCACCTGCGAAATGCCACTGAAACGCCCCGACGGCAACCCCTTCTTTAGCCCGCCCAACTATCCCTTGGTCGCGGATAAGGCGCGGATGGTAGGTGACTATATCGCCCTCATCATCGCCGAAACCTTGGCGCAGGCGAAGGATGCCGCCGAAGCCATCGAGGTCGGTTATGAGGCGCTACCGGTGGTAGCCGTCGCCACCGAGGCCCTGCGCGACGGCGCACCCGCCATCTGGGACGACAACCCTGACAACATTTGTTACTACCATGAACAGGGCGATAAATCCGCCATCGAGGCCGCGTTCGCGGCGGCCACGCATGTCGTGCATCAAGACCTGTGGATCAACCGGGTCTCCGCCAATTCCATGGAGCCACGCGGCGCACTCGGCGTCTACGACGCCTTCGAGGACCGCTATACGCTCTATTCCGGCCTGCAGACGCCACACCGCAACCGAGCCGATATCGCCGACAATATCCTGCATATTCCCGAGACCAAAATGCGGGTCGTCGCGAACGATGTCGGTGGCAGCTTCGGGATGAAGGGCGGCACGTACCGCGAGCAACCGCTGGTCCTCTGGGCCGCGAAGAAAGTCGGGCGGCCTGTCAAATGGCTTTCCGATCGCTCGGAAGCCCTACTCACCGATAACCACGCCCGCGACAATCAGACGGCAGCGGAGTTGGCGCTCGACGCAGACGGCAAGATTCTGGGCCTGCGGGTTAAAACCGTCGTAAACGTGGGCGGCCAGCTCTCCTCGCGCGGCCCGCATTCAGGGATTGCCAATCTCGGTACCTTGAGCGGCACCTACGTCCTTCCGTCGATTTACGTGCAGGTCACGGGCGCTTTCACCAATAGCGGCTCGACCTCCGCCTATCGTGGTGCAGGTCGGCCCGAGGCAGCCTACGTCATCGAGCGTATGCTCGACATCGCAGCGGACGAATTGAATATCGATCCGGCGGAGATCAGACGCCGCAACACGATCCCCCGGATCAGTGAACCCTACGACACTGGCTTCATCTTTACCTATGACAGCGGCGATTTCGGTAAGAACATGGAAATCGCGCTGGAGATGGCCGACTATGCAGGTTTCGAGGCGCGGCGCGTGGAAGCTAAGACGCGGGGCAAGCTGCGCGGCATCGGCATTTCCAACACTATCGAGCAAGCCGCCGGTAAGGGATACGAATCCGCACAAATCCGCTTCAGCCCAACGGGTGCGGTGACCCTTCTCCTCGGCACGATATCGCACGGCCAGGGGCACGAGACAGTGTTCACGCAAGTGCTCTGCGATCAGCTCGGCATTGATCCCGCCAAAATCCGCGTCGTCGAAGGCGATACGGATCAAGTGACGACAGGGACCGGCACGTTCGGCTCCCGCTCGGCGGCGCTCGCGGGCTCGGCGATCAAGCTCGCGGCCGATAAAGTGATCGACAAGGCAAAAACCATCGCGGCGCACATCCTGGAAGCATCCGCCGATGACATAGAGTTCGCTGGCGGTGCCTTCCGCATCGCCGGGACGGACCGTAAGACACACCTCGACAACATTGCCGCCCTCGCCTATAACGCCGACCGCCTGCCGCTGGAGATCGAGCCCGGCCTCGACGAGACCGCTATCTTTAATCCGGCTGCCCCGAACTTTCCAAACGGCTGCCACGTGGTAGAGGCCGAGATCGATCCGGATACCGGTAAGGTGGCACTGATAAAATACTCCATCGTCGACGATGTCGGCGTGACCCTAAACCCGCCACTCCTAAAGGGCCAAATCCACGGCGGCATCGCTATGGGCATGGGCCAGGCGCTGATGGAGGACGTGAACTACGATCCGAAATCCGGCCAATTGCGGAGTGGCTCCTTCATGGATTACTGCATGCCCCGCGCCGATGACTTCTGTCACATGGAAGTGGTCAGCAACAACACCCCGACCCCATCCAATCCGCTTGGCGTGAAGGGTGCGGGTGAAGCGGGCACCGTCGGCTCCATCCCCGCCGTCGTCAATGCCGTGGTAGATGCGCTCTCCCCGCTCGGCATCAAGCACGTCGACATGCCGCTGACATCGGAGCGAGTTTGGCGGGCCATACGAGGAGTAAGAAATAGCGAGTGAGTGCCAAACTTTCTCTCTTGGATATTCAATTGATCTTTTCGGTATTGGACGCCGTGCTATCGTTGTTACAAAGACAAACACGATAGGTGATCCCATCATGAGCCAAGCTCCGGACTTTTCCACGGCCCACACCGACATCACCCGGCAACTCGCCTCCTATTCCAGCGGTCTCACGCTCGATCGAATTTCTGAGAAAGCTCGGATCGTCGGCAAACACGCTCTGCTCGACTGGCTCGGTGTCACACTCGCGGGTGGGCAGGAACCGTTGGTCGGCATCTTGCGCGACCAAGCGCAGGCGGAAGGGTTGGGTACGCAATCCACCTTATTGGGCCTCGGTACAAAAGGCAGCCCAAGTCAGGCGGCGCTCATCAACGGGACGGCGGGACATGCGCTCGATTATGACGACGTGCATCCGTCCGTCGGCGGACACCCGTCGGTACCGGTGGCGCCGGTGGCGCTCGCATTGGCGGAGCGCGACGGCAAGAGCGGCGCGGAACTGCTGGCGGCCTTCATCGCCGGCGTGGAGATCGAGGCGCGCGTTGGGGCACTGATCAGCGACGCGCGCGATAACGGCTGGCATCAAACCTCCACCGTTGGCGTTTTCGGCGGTGCGGCGGCTGCGGCCTCGTTGCTCGGCTTGGATGCGGAGACGACGACCCACGCCTTCGGCATCGCCGGAACACAAGCGGCCGGGGTCATGGCGTCCTTCGGCACGATGTGTAAACCGCTTCACGCCGGTATGGCGGCGGAAAGTGGTCTGCGTGCGGCCGAATGGGCCGCGCGTGGCTTCACCGGCGCGAGCGACATGATCGAGCATCCGCGAGGCTTCGCCGCCACCCACGGTATCGCCTTCAACGCGGACGCCGCACTCGAGGGAATGGGAGAGACGTTCTTTACGGAGACCATCCTCTTCAAACATCATGCCGCTTGTTATGGCACCCACTCCGCCATCGAATGCGCGCTGTTGATCCGCGACAATCCCGCGTTCGATCTCGAGAAGGTCGAGAAAGTAGAGATCAGGGTCCATACGCGCATTACCAAGATGTGTGACATTCCCGCCCCCACTGACGGTCTCGGCATCAAGTTCAGCCTACGCATGACCATGGCCTTGGCGCTTATGGATGAGCCGACCAGCGCCTTGCACGTCTATAGTGAGGAGTTCGCGGCACGGCCAGATCTTGTCGCCCTGCGCGACAAGGTCGCCTCCGTCATTGACGACAGTTTCGGATATCGCGGTGCCGGCGTTACCGTGCATCTCTCGGACGGAACCGCTATTCACGAGAATTTCGATGTCGCAGTACCAGAAAGTGATCTGCATCTCCAAGAGGCCAAGCTCGTGGAGAAATTTAAGTCTTTGGCAGTTCCGGTAATAGGCTCGGATAGCGCGGCTACAACGGCGGAATTTATCCTCTCCCTCGAGGACCAAAACGACATGAGCGCACTCATACCCAAGCTCAGTCGTTCGCGGTAATGCATCTCCGATGAAACCGATTTTCATCTATTCCTTTGGAGGAATCTGATTATTCGTTTGGAGGAATTTAATTATTCGTTGGCTTGTCCTGGTTTCTTGTTCGCGTCGATGCTTTCGAATCTCTCTATCGCTTGTTCAGAGAGTATGAACACTGGGAACTTGATGAAATTATTATCGCGGTATTTTCCGCTATAATCGTCGTCCTTGTGTCCCTTAGTATATTTACGAGGCAGAATTTACGGAATCTTAGAAGCGAAATTACCCTCAGAGAGGGGCTTCAGCAGGAAACGATAGCGATACGTCACTTACAAGCCTTGGGAACGCTTGCCGGAGGATTGGCGCATTCCGCGAATAATTATCTTCAGCCGATTATTACACTTAGCGGATTGTCGCGAGATGAAGTTGCGAAGGATTCGGACGTTCAAAAATATTTGGACCGAATATTAAATTCAGCTCAAAACGCAGCAGAGCTCTTTCGGAACGTTCTCGCGTTTAGTCACCCCAACACCGCCACGGAATCCATCGCGGATATCGAGCAGAGCTTACGTCAAATCAAACCCCTACTCGACTTGTCGTTGGCCCGAGATAAAGAGCTTGAGTTTGAATTTGACGCAACCGGTCCCGTGCCGCTCGATTCAACAAGCTTCACTGACGCGATGCTCGCCATGGTTACCAATGCTAACCAGGCAATTCCCGACGGCAACGGTCAGATCAAAATCACAACTTTTAAATCTGAATAAAAACGGTTTGGGGCTTCGTGTAGCAGACAACGGGAAAGGCATGACAGCTGATGAAATCAGCCGCGCATTCGACCCGTTCTTCAAAACAAAGGGAGTAGATGAAGGAACAGGATTGGGACTTTCCATCGTGCGAAGCCTTATCGATCGCGCCGGCGGATCGATTGCAATTCACAGCACAAAGGGGCAAGGCACGAGAGTTGAAATTGTGTTTCCAAATACTGCTCGCGCATAACTCATATCGCCGATAGGAAGTAAAACGTGACCAAGGTCCTGCTAGCTGAAGACAATGAAGCCGTATGATTTGCTCTCGCACTCGCACTATAGAAAGCCGGCTTCGACGTTTTCGAGGCCGAAAACGGCAAGGATGTGATAGACAACGATGGCTTGGACGATATCGATGTGGTTGTCACCGATATCCTCATGCCGGAAAAAGACGGCATCGAACTCCTTGTGGAACTGCGCGAACGCGCACCTAACCTGCCCGTCATCGCCATTTCAGACGGCGGTCGATTTCGAGCACGGATTACTTGGAGACAGCATCCGCGATGGGAGTGGTGGCCGTCTTCAACAAACCATTTAACGAAAATCTGCTGATTGAGAAAATCGAGTCTTTAGTCTCAGCATAACGCACAAACATTCCACGCCTACAACTTCGCGGTATCTTCTTTGGCATCCGAGTAGAGTATCCCATGGATGGCTTTGGCCGCACGGGCGTGGAAGGCGACGGCCTCTTCGTCGAAATCGTGGGCCGGGATCGGCGTCACAGTAAAGTTCCCATACGTATCCTTACCACGCACGAGCGCCGCGCTGTCCCAATCACCGACGATCTGCCCGGTATCGGTCGGCATGAAATGCATCGAGACGCCGATACGCCGGTCATCCGTGATATTTGCCCCGGAGGCATGGGCAAGCCGGTAGTTGTGGATCGATATCTCGCCTACCTCGAGCGGCATACTGACGGCCGCATCATCGTCGACACCGTCGGTGATTTCCTGTCCGCGCGTCAACAAATTGTCATGATGATAACGATCATCATGAGGTAACACGTCGCCGATATGGGTTCTGGGCATCACGCGCATGCACCCCGCATCGAGCGACGCCGGTGACAGGGCAAGCCAGGCGGTTACGACTTTCTCACTAGAGAGTCCCCAATATTTTGTATCCTGGTGCCAAGAGACAAAACTGGAGCTTTGTGCTTCCTTGATCCAGAACAGGGTGTTCCAGCAGAGAATGTTCGGGCCGATCAATTGCTCAATCGGGTAGAGGAGGCGCGGGTCGCGGATCAGATCATCGAGCCATTTGAACAGGAGG
>CAXAGK010000112.1:0-9844 GCA_963968305.1 uncultured Rickettsiales bacterium
CGCCAGGGACAACGACGATGGATATCGAAGACGGTACGTTCGTCATTCACACAATTGCACGTGAAGTGGGCGATGATCTTTCCACCGGTGAAATGGATCGTCGGGTGAGCCAAATGGAAGGACACGACTGAGATGTTCGCAGCAGCCTGCGGTGCAGTAATCGTGTGTATGTTACTGGCGCTCATAAGGGCGTTCATGGGGCCGACACTCTATGATCGGGTATTGGCAGCAAATACATTCGGCACTAAGACCGTGCTGATGATCGCACTTCTTGGCTTCCTAATGGGCCGACCGGATTTCGTTGATATCGCGCTGCTCTATGCCTTGATCAACTTTATTGGCACCATCGCGATTCTAAAGTTTTTCCGCTATGGCGATCTCGGGCAAGCTGGCCGTGTGCGGCCTGCGGGCGAGGAGCCCGAATAATGGACCAATTACTGGATATCCTAACCTGGCTGGTCTTTGCGGGGGGCGCCTTCTTTTTGATTGCGGGTGGAATAGGATTGATACGTTTCCCGGATTTCTATACCCGAATGCACGCAGCGGGTATGACCGATACGATGGGTGCAGGGCTCGTATTGTTCGGTATGGTCCTGCAGTCAAGCGACGTCATAACGTCGGTCAAGCTGGTGCTGATCGGATTCTTCATCTTTTTCACCAGTCCAACATCGACTTATGCAATTGCAAATGCTGCCTTTTCGCAAGGTTTGAAGCCCATCATCGCCGACGACCCTGATGAGGGAGACAACCCATCGAAAACCTGATCAATATCGTCTTGTTGGCCTTTATGGCAGTGACGGTTGTTCTAATCGTACGTCTGCACAATCTATTTGCCGTCGTGATGCTAGGTGGCATCTACAGCCTTCTCGCAGCGTCCATGTTCGTTGTCTTCGACGCGGTAGATGTCGCGTTTACCGAGGCCGCGGTTGGTGCCGGGATTTCTACGGTATTACTTCTCGGCGCATTGTCGCTGACGACGAGTGAGGAGAAGGATGGGGGCGGGTTTTCGATTTTACCCCTATTAGTGGTATTAATGGTCGGTGGCGCATTAATCTATGCAACACTGGATATGCCGTTATACGGCGATCCTTCCGCACCCATCCACCAGCATGTCGCTCCGTATTATTTAGAGAGGGGAATTGTTGAGACCAGCGTCCCGAACGTCGTGACCGCGGTACTGGCAAGCTATCGCGGTTTCGATACTTTGGGCGAGGTCTTTGTTGTCTTCACGGCGGGTATTGGTGTCATCATGTTATTGAGCCGAGGGCAAATCACCAGGCGTCACCGTACACGGAAGGATGAAACTTGAATCATCACCTTGTCGTTCGTGTGATCTCGAAACTCTTAATCCCATTTATCTTAATGTTCGGCTTGTACGTTCAATTTCATGGCGATTTTGGCCCTGGAGGTGGATTTCAAGCGGGCGTGATTTTCGCATCGGCGTTAATTTTGTATGCCTTGGTCTTCGGACTGGAGAACGCTCGTAAAGTGGCGCCTGACAGTATCATTCGGTTGGGAATGGTGGCCGGTGTTTTGCTATACGGTTTTACTGGTGTGGCCAGTCTGCTTCTTGGCGGCAATTATCTCGATTACTCATACCTGTCAGGCAATCCGGTGAGCGGACAGCATCTGGGTATCTTCGTCGTTGAATTGGGCGTTGGGATAACGGTCTGCTCAGTCATGGTTGCGATATTTTTCGGGTTTGCCGGGCGCAATCATAAGTTGGATAAATTGGAAGAGTAGGCGAGATGATAACTCCCGGCCTATACGATTACTGGATTGTCGTCGCGTTAATGATGGCGGGCTTATACGTCGTGATTTCGCGCCGAAATCTCGTCAAGCAAATGGTGGGGTTGGGCATCTTTCAAGCTTCCGTCTTTATACTCTATATCGCAATGGGGAAGGTTGAAGGTGGCACGGCGCCGATCATCGCGGAAGGTTTCACGAGCTATTCCAATCCATTGCCGCATGTACTCATTCTGACTGCGATTGTCGTTGGCGTGGCGACGTTGGCAGTGGGGTTGGCGTTGATCGTCCGTATCAATGAAGCTTACGGCACGATAGAAGATGATGAAATTCGCGAGAAGGAAGCGAACCTGTGATTTCGGCAAACCTTCCCGCGTTACAGGTCGTCCTTCCGCTGTTATGCGCGCCTTTTTGTCTATTATTTCGATGGAGTTGGTTTGCCTATGGCACCGCTCTGATTGCATCTTGGCTGGCATTTGGCATTTCGATCGAATTACTGACAATGGTCCTCGCGTCGGGACCTATTTCATATCGACTGGGGGGATGGGCGCCGCCGTTTGGGATTGAGTTCGTCGTCGACACGGTAAACGCCTACGTATTGCTGATTGTCTCGGCAATTGGCGCTCTTGTTATCACCTTCGCGAAACAAAGCGTGGAGCGTGAATTACCGATAGGTAAGGACGGACTTTTCTATACCAGTTATCTCCTGTGTCTGTCGGGACTTCTCGGAGTCACGATTACAGGTGATGCCTTTAACATCTTCGTTTTCTTAGAAATTTCGTCTCTCTCGTCCTATGTGCTGATTAGTCTTGGCCGTCAGCCGATGGCGCTGACCGCCGCATACAGATATCTGGTCTTAGGGACAATTGGGGCGACGTTCTATCTCATTGGCGTCGGGTTACTTTATCAAGCGACGGGAACTCTAAATATCGCAGATCTAGCGGTGCGGGTGAGTGAGCTATCGGATAGCCGTTCCGTTCGTGCCGCATTTGGGTTTATGACCGTTGGAATCGGTATCAAGCTAGCTTTGTTCCCGCTCCACGTCTGGCTGCCAAATGCATATGCATATGCACCGTCGGTATCTAGTGCCTTTTTGGCGGCGACGGCGACCAAAGTTTCAATTTATGTCCTTATCCGTGTGTTTTATACGATATTTGGACCGGCATTCTCGTTTGAGACACTGCCGCTTGATTGGGTTTTGCTGCCTCTGGCGATCATTGCGATGTTCGCGGGCTCGGTAATCGCGATCTTCGAAGTCGACGTGAAGCGTATGCTCGCTTATTCGAGCGTGGCGCAGATTGGTTATATAATACTCGGAATTAGTCTCGCTTCGGTTCTCGGACTGACAGGTGGATTACTTCATCTGTTCAATCACGCCCTTATGAAAGGGTCGCTTTTCCTCGCAATGGGTTGTGTTTTTTATCGACTTGGCTCGGTTGCACTTTCTGATTTGGATGGTGTTGGACGGAGAATGCCGTGGACGATGGCGGCATTTGTAATCGGTGGATTGAGCCTTATCGGAATACCTTTGACTGCCGGGTTCGTCTCTAAGTTCTATTTATTATGGGCCGCCCTGGATCTTGGATTGTATTGGCTAGTCGGCTTAATTTTGCTCTCGTCTTTGTTAGCGATCATCTACGTATGGCGCGTAATCGAGGTGGCATATCTCAGGGAGCCACCGCCAGGTTCGGATAAAGTCGAAGCGCCGCTTTCATTATTACTTCCAACTTGGGCGCTCGCATTGGCGAATATCTATTTCGGTCTCGACACCCGAGTAAGCGTCGGTGTGGCTGAAAATGCGGCCAAATTCCTGCTGGGGGCGAATTGATGGGGGCTGAAGTCTTTATGCTGCTGGCAATTGTGGTGCCATTTATCACCGCTATTCTAGTGGGGCTCTCGGATGGAAAGCCGAACCAACGGGAAACGGTCACGCTGGTCGGTGCATGTGTGACCTTTGGCGTTGTTCTAAATTTGTTACCTGGTGCCATGGAAGGCGCGCGGACCAGTGTATCTTTGCTGGAATTCGTACCAGGCCTCTCGATACGGCTCGAACTAGAGCCGCTTGGCATGATGTTCGCTCTTATTGCGTCGTTCCTGTGGATAGTGAGCTCGATCTATTCCATCGGCTATATGCGAGGCAAGAATGAAAATCACCAAACAAGATTTTTCGTTTGTTTTGCCCTCGCGATCGGTAGTGCGCTTACTGTAGCCCTTGCCGGAAATATGCTGACTCTGTTTATCGCGTATGAGGTTTTGTCGCTTTCGACATATCCATTGGTGGCACATCATCAAAATGCCGAAGCGCGCAAGGGCGGGCGGATCTATCTCGGCTATCTTCTGACGACCTCGATCGGTCTCTTGCTGTTTGGGATGGTATGGACGTGGCAGCTGACCGGCACTTTGGAGTTCAAGCCTGGCGGAATTCTCGAAGGACATATTGGGCAAGCTGGCGCCGCATTATTGTTGATCCTGTATATGTTCGGCATCGGTAAAGCCGCGCTAATGCCATTCCACCGTTGGCTGCCCGCCGCGATGGTTGCGCCGACGCCTGTCAGCGCCTTACTGCATGCGGTAGCGGTCGTGAAAGCAGGGGTCTTCGCCGTCTTGAAGGTGATTGTTTATATCTTTGGCGTTGATTTCTTGGGAGCGACTGGGGACGCGAGTTGGCTCGGTTACGTGGCTGCTGGAACGTTGTTGCTTGCCTCTGTTATCGCCATGCAGGCGGATAACTTAAAACGTCGTCTGGCCTATTCAACTGTAAGCCAGCTGTCGTACATCACGCTTGGTGCCGCGATGTTTCATCCACTTGGGATCATTGGTGGCGCGATGCATATCGCCATGCATGCTTTCGGTAAAATCACATTGTTCTTTTGCGCGGGGGCGATTTATGTCGCATCGGGCAAAGTGAATGTGAGTCAACTGAATGGCCTTGGAAAGGTGATGCCGTTTACATTTGCGGCGTTCTTCATCGGTGCTTGCAGTGTAATTGGATTACCGCCGCTTGGTGGCATGTGGAGTAAATATTACCTGGCGCTCGCGGCCGCGGATACGGGGCAGTTGTTTTTCCTCGGGGCGTTGATGGTTTCGTCGATTTTGAATGTCGCTTATCTAATGCCGATTGTGGCGCGAGGATTCTTTCGTCCGAGCGATTCCGCGGAGGAGAGCGACGGTATAAAAGAGGCGCCGGTATTCTGCGTCATACCACTTTGTATCAGCGCGCTTGGATGTATTGCTTTGTTCTTTTTCGCGGATGATCTCTACAACTTGTTACTGCCGCTGGCGGGAGAGGTGAAATGAGTGGGGAAGACCGGAAATACTGGCTGGATGAACCGGGAAATGTGAAGAAGATCATTTGGGCTCTTTTCGCAGTCTGCGCCGCTTTGTTCCTTGCTGACGCCTTCTACCACAAACATTCGCACTTCGAGGCGGAAAACTTCTTCGGGTTTTATGCGATATTTGGTTTCGTCGTTTGTGTGGCGTTGGTGCTCGCGGCCAAAGGGATGCGGGTTTTTCTGATGCGCTCGGAGGATTATTACGATGCCGAGTGAGTTTCTTTCGCCCGGTATATTTCAGATGCTGGCGGCACTATTGGTGCCGCTGTTTATCGGACAATGGCGAAACCTCTATATGGCTGCCATTCCTATTGTTGCCTTTTGGTGGACATGGGGGCTCTCGCCTGGAGACAGTTTGACAGTCGAGGTTTTCGATCTTTCACTGATTGTGATGCGTGTCGACAATCTCAGTCTTATGTTCGCGTATATCTTCGAAATCGCGACGCTGATCTCGATCATCTATGCGTGGCATATTCGTGATACGATACAGCAAGTATCTGGACTGATCTATTCGGGCGCAGCTATTGCCGCGGTATTTGCCGGTGATCTCGTCACTCTATTTGTGATGTGGGAGCTAACTGCGTTAGCGTCAGTATTCTTAATCTGGGCCCGTCGGGACGGACCTTCGTTCCGCGCGGGTATGCGTTATCTGGTCATTCAGGTCGGTTCCGGCGTCCTGCTGCTTGCCGGTTCAATCATCCATTATCAGGCAACAGGCAGCATCGCTTTTGATTTTCTTGGTGTTGGTACACTCGGGACCAATCTGATCCTATTGGCATTTGCCGTAAAATGCGCATTTCCGCTTTTGCACAATTGGCTGCAAGATTCCTATGGCCAAGCAACCGTCACGGGTACGGTCTTCCTATCCGCCTTTACAACGAAGCTTGCGGTTTATGCGCTTGCACGCGGGTATCCTGGCACGGAAATGCTGATTTGGGTCGGAGCCACGATGACGGCCTTTCCGATTTTCTATGCCGTCATCGAGAATGATCTGCGGCGTGTTCTGGCGTATAGCCTAAACAATCAACTTGGGTTCATGGTGGTCGGCGTCGGCATTGGCACGGAAATGGCGCTGAATGGTACGGCGGCGCATGCCTTTGCGCATATTATTTATAAAGCTTTGCTATTTATGTCTATGGGAGCCGTTTTATTCCGAACCGGTACGATCAAAGGTTCGGAGCTCGGCGGCCTCTTTAAGTCAATGCCTTGGTCTACCGGCTTCTGCATTATTGGAGCCGCATCCATTTCTGCATTTCCGTTGACTAGCGGGTTTGTCTCAAAGGCGCTGATTATCACTGCGGCGGCGGAGGAGGGACATTGGTTTGTCTGGGCGGTACTTCTTTTCGCTTCCGCCGGTGTCTTCCATCATTCTGGAATTAAAATCCCATATTTCGCATTCTTTGCGCATGACAGTGGAAAACGGGTCAAGGAAGCCCCTATCAATATGCTGGTTGCGATGGCGTTAGCGTCGGCGTTGTGTCTCGGCATCGGCATGTTTCCGGGCTATCTCTATGCGATATTGCCGTTTCAAGTCGATTTCGTACCCTACACCACGGCTCATGTTATCACGCAGTTACAATTGCTAATGTTCTCTGCGCTGGCCTTTACCGTCTTGATGTGGACGAAGATATATCCGCCGGAACTGCAGTCCGTGAACCTTGATACGGATTGGGTCTATCGTCGCTTGTTGCCGCGAATCCTAAACAGCTTGATTTCGGGAATATCAACGGCCTATTACGCGATGGCGCGTGCGGCCGGCATTCGAGCGGAAAGGGCGATCCGGACTAGCTTTCACTTCACTGGCCCCCGTAGTGCGCTTGCCCGTACGTGGGAGATTGGTAGTTCGGCTCTCTGGGTGATGGTACTGCTCGCAATCTGTCTGATCCTTTACTACATGTAAGCGACAGCCGCGAAACAGATTCTCCGTAATGCGGTGATACTGCAGGCCGAATTAAGTGAAAGCGTCCCGCCCATGACTCCGCCATTGAGTTCGACCAGGATGCCGCCACGGTCGCACCGTATCCATTGGCGGACCCTGCGCTCGACATTGCCCTATGTATGGCCGACTGACGATTGGGGTATCAGGGGGCGGGTCCTTTTGGCACTCTGTGCGCTCGTCGCTGCCAAACTCACCAATGTTTACATTCCGATCATTTATCGCGACGCAGTCGATATGTTGGGGGGCGTCGCGAGCACGGTGATTGTGCTGCCACTGGCTCTGATGTTGGGGTATGGTGGTGCCCGCATTCTGGGGGTTGCGTTCGAGCAGTTCCGAGAAGCGATGTTTGCGCGGGTGACCTATCGTGCTATGCGCCGCGCCGCGCTGAACGTATTCCATCATTTACATGCGTTGAGCCTCCGCTTTCATCTCGAACGGCGCACGGGTGGTCTCTCCCGCGTCATTGAGCGCGGTATCAAGGGCATCGAATTCCTACTTGGGTTCACTATTTTCAATATATTGCCGACGATTTTAGAAATATTGATCGTTTGCGGCATTTTGTGGAATCTATTCAATTTCTGGTTCGCGGCCGTCACATTTCTCACCATCGGCCTATACATCGCCTATACTCTGACTGTCACTGAATGGCGCATCAAATACCGCCGGATGATGAACGAGCGGGATACGGAAGCGAACAGCAAGGCAATTGATAGCCTTCTCAACTACGAAACCGTAAAATATTTCGGCAATGAAGCGCATGAGGAGCGGCGCTTTGACGAGTCATTGCGAGGTTACGAGGACGCAGCCGTCTTCAGCACCGTGAGTTTAGCAGCCGTTAATGTTGGGCAGGGGGCGATTATCGCCATTGGGCTCGTTGTGTTGATGATTATGGCTGGAAATGGCGTCGTTGCCGGTGAGATGACCATTGGCGACTTCGTCATGGTGAACACTTATCTGATCCAATTGTATTTGCCACTTAACTTCCTCGGTTTTGTCTATCGAACCATTCGCCAGTCGCTCACCGACATGGAGGATATGTACGGTCTGCTGGGCGTGCCTTTCGAAGTCGCGAACAAAGACGATGCTATCCCGCTAACGGTAGAGCAGGGGGAGGTCGTGTTCGATCATGTTGACTTTTCCTATGACGAGCGCCGCTCGATACTGCACGATGTCTCGTTTAGGGTGCCGCCAGGCAAGACGGTTGCGATCGTGGGGCCCAGTGGGGCAGGGAAATCGACGATCAGCCGGTTGCTGTTCCGTTTTTATGACGTCACTGGCGGCGCTATCTCCATCGATGGAAACGATATCCGCGATGTGGATCAGTCGAGCCTTCGCGAGGCTATCGGAATCGTCCCGCAGGACACCGTGTTGTTCAATGATAGCGTCTACTACAACATCGCGTATGGCCGAACGAATGCTACTACCGAGGAAGTGGAGGCTGCCGCGAAAATGGCGCGCATTCATGATTTCGTGATGGAATTACCGGACCGCTATAAGGCAACTGTTGGCGAGCGCGGCTTGAAGCTTTCAGGCGGGGAGAAACAACGCGTCGCGATTGCCCGAACGATCCTGAAACAACCCTCGATCTTGTTGTTCGACGAAGCAACCTCGGCACTCGACACTCATACGGAACGGGAGATCCAAGAAAGCCTCCGCGAGGTGTCGCAGGATCGCACAACGCTGATCATTGCGCATCGCCTCTCCACCGTGGTTCATGCGGATGAAATCATTGTGCTGGAGAAAGGTAGAATCGTCGAGCGTGGGACCCATGTGGCCTTATTGGCGACGAAGAGGCGATATGCCCAGATGTGGCGCCAACAGCAAGAAGGTGGGGAGAACGGGAGCGCTCTACTATGATACGGTGGGGACTATCAGTGCTTAGTGTTACAGTCGTCTTTCTTGCGGTGGTATTCGCACCTTTGGCTCAGAATCCAACCACGTTTGAGCGCTCGACATTAACGATTCAAACGGAAAGCGGTTCTCATAAATTCGACGTTGAGTTGGCGACGACGCCGGACCAGCTTTCGTTCGGCTTGATGTATCGCCGCTCGTTGGCCGTCGATGCCGGTATGTTGTTCGACTATAGCCGCCCACAAAAAGTCGCGATGTGGATGAAAAACACGCTAATCCCGCTCGATATGGTTTTCATCGATGCGGTCGGTACAGTGGCGCATATCTCGGAGCGGACGGTTCCTCAGTCGCTTCGGGCGATATCGTCGAAAGTACCGGTGCGGGCAGTATTGGAGTTGAATGGGGGAACGGTCGCGCGATTGAAAATTAAAAAAGGCGACCGGATACGTCACGATATCTTCGGCGATTGACCAAAAACTAAGTGCGGGGTGTTGATTTTAGAATCAACGGATGCCAATCCGTGCCGGCGGTGACCATACAGGATTTACCGTCTGGGGTGGTCACGATTATAGTGAATGTGTCGCCTTGGTGAGGGGTTAAAACCTCTATCAGTCCGCCGTTTTCAGCGACGCCCACGGCCACTGGTTTTTCCGAATACTCAGCTGACAGATATTGCAGTACAGTTCGGCATTGTTCGCATCGTTGTTGTTGCTCCGTTGCACTTGCGCTGCTTCCCACGGTTAAAGCGGAAAGCAAGAAAAAAAGATTATGCTGGCACCGTATTTTATTATACTTGTATCATTTAATTTATATTTGAAGAAATATTGCGAAAAATATTTAAAGTTTACAATAAAAATATCTTTAATATTTTATATTTATTGTAATATTCATGAAATGAAACGTTTTTGGACAATGAAAGTAACTAAAAGAGGGGTGAATATCGGGGGCGACGTATACCCGCCGTGCTGTTATTTGA
>CAXAGK010000113.1:0-9754 GCA_963968305.1 uncultured Rickettsiales bacterium
GCCCAGGGCGTGGGGCAGGCGCTTTTCGAACAGGCTGTCTATGCACCGGATTCAGGCCAACTTTTATCCGGCTCCTTCATGGATTACTGCATGCCGCGCGCCGACGACCTGCCGTCCCTCGATGTCGCGTTCAACAGTGTGAGCTGCACGACAAATCCGCTCGGCGTCAAAGGCAGCGGCGAGGCCGGAGCCATCGCCGGATTCCCAGCAGTGGCTAATGCAGTGCTCGACGCGCTGGCCCCCTTCGGGGTCGAGGTACTCGACGGACCGGCAACGCCAGAGAATGTGTGGCGATTGCTCAACCCAAACCGATAAGGGTGCGACATGGCGATTAGATACGACCCATCTGCCCGGTTCGACATCGATGTCTCGGAGGAAATTTACCGCTCCGGTCCTGATGGCGAATGGCCCGTGCGCTTGTATCGCCCGCAAGGCACGGGACCGTTCCCCACTCTCCTCGATGTCCATGGCGGCGCGTGGAGTTCGGGCAGCTACCTCAACAATGAAAGCGTCGACCGCGCCTTGGCCGCGACAGGCATCGTCGTAGCGGCTATCGAGTTTCGCCAAGCGCCACAACACACATACCCGGCACAGGTTGCAGACGTGAATTTCGGCACTCGTTGGCTGAAGACCCACGCCGCACGCTTGGGCGGCGATGCGGCGACGCTCGGCGCGTTCGGCACGTCGAGCGGCGGCCATTCCCTGATGCTGAGCGTGCTCAAACCGACGGACCCGCGCTACGCTGCCGAAGCCGTGTCCAGTGGCGAGGGTCTCGATGCGTCGGTTCAATATGCAATCACCGGCTGGCCGGTGCTCGATTCTCATGCGCGCTATATTTACGCCAGAGACGCCGGCGTTGAACGGTTGATGAAATCGTCAGAGAATTATTTCGGCGATGAAGCCACGATGCGCAAAGGCAATCCGCAGCTCGTGTTGGAGCGCGGTGAGCAGACGCATCTGCCGCCCACGTTGATCCTGCAAGGCACCAAGGACGACAACGTACCGTTGGAGATTTCAGAACGTTTCGTTAAAATTTACAAATCGCGTAACGGGTCCATCGAACGTGAACTTTTCCCCGACATGCCACATGCTTTCGCGCGCGATCCTGGGCCTGAGACAGACCGCGCTATCGCCTTAATGCAAACCTTTATCGCCCAACAATTTGGCTGAGCGGGAGACACCGTATGCAATACGATTTCATCATTGTCGGAGGCGGGTCGGCGGGCTCGGTTCTCGCCAATCGTCTCTCCGTCCGCAGCGCCAACAAGGTTCTGGTTTGCGAGGCCGGACAGGACACGCCGCACGGCAAAGTGCCGCCCGAAATACTCGACAGCTATCCGGGAAAAGCCTATCTCGATACGCGCTTCCATTGGACCGAACTTAAGGTCACGACGCAGGTCATCTCGCACAACAACCCGGAAGCCGACCGGCCCCCGTTGCGGAAATACGAGCAAGCACGCGTCCTCGGCGGCGGATCGTCGATCAACGGCCAGCTCGCCAATCGCGGCGCACCGACAGACTTCAACGAATGGGAGGAACGCGGCGCCAAAGGCTGGAACTGGGATGCGGTGTTGCCGTATTTCAAGAAGGTCGAGCGGGACATGGATTTCGACGGCCCCTATCACGGCAAGGAAGGGCGCATTCCGGTCCGCCGCATTTTCCCCGATCTCTGGAACGGTTATTCGAAGGCCGCCGCCGAAGCACTATCGCGCGCCGGCTACGATTATTTACCAGATCAGAACGGTGAGTTCGCCGAGGGTTATTTTCCCATTACCAGCTCCAACGCTTATGAGCGGCGGGTCTCCGCCGCCATCGGCTATCTCGACCCAGGCACGCGGCTGCGCGAAAACCTCACAATTTCCACCGATACACAAGTCACCGAGCTGTTGTTCAACGGACTAAAATGCGTCGGCGTGAAAGCCCTCGTGGAAGGTAAAGAGACCGAGTTTCGCGGCAACGAGGTCATTCTATCATCGGGGGCGATCCATTCCCCGGCGCATCTGTTGCGGGCGGGAATCGGCCCTGCCATGCACCTGAACGATCTTGGTATACCTGTCCGCGCGAATGTTGCCGGTGTCGGCCAGCGTTTGATGGATCATCCATCAATTGCCGTTGCCTCCTTCATCCATCCGGAGGCTCGAATCAACGACTATACGGGCCGCCACGCGCTCATGGGCATGCGCTATTCCTCCGAGACCGGCGGCGCTCCGCTGGGCGATATGTTTGCGATCGCGATCGCGAAATCTTCTTGGCATGCGGTCGGCGAGCAGATCGGCTCATGGATTATCTTCGTCAATAAGACTTATTCGGAAACGGGACAGGTGCGCTTGGCGACAACGAATTGGCGGGACGAACCGACCGTCGAATTCAATCTCTTATCCGATAAGCGCGACCTTGACCGCCTGACCCAGGGATTCCGAAAAATGGCAGCGTTACATAACGACCCCGCCATGCAGGCAGTGACCAGCGACGTCTTTCCCGCTAGCTACAGTGATAAGGTCCGGCAAATTGGCGTCGTGAATAAAAAGAACAAATTCATGACAAACGTGATGTCGAAATTACTAGATGGTCCGGCGGCGTTGCGGCAAATGTTAATCCGCAAATTCATTATGGAAGGCTTCACGCTGGAACAGATGATGACCGATGACGACGCTCTCGAGGCTTTCGTGCGCAAAGCGGCGGTCGGCGTGTGGCATGCGTCGTGTACCTGTCGCATGGGTGCCGACGACGATCCGATGGCGGTCACCGATATCACGGGCCGGGTGCGCGGCGTTGAAGGGCTACGCGTCGTCGACGCGTCGATCTTTCCGGTCGTGCCTTGCGCCAACACGAACTTCCCGACCCTGATGACGGCCGAGAAGATTTCAGACGCGATTTTAGCTGCACAATAATTGCTTGGGATGGAAACGAAGAATGGATGATCAACGCGCCTTTTCCGGCATCAAGGTATTGGATTTCACACAGGGAATAGCCGGGCCGCACAGCACCATGTTGTTGGCGCAACACGGTGCCGACGTGATCAAGGTCGACCCACCGGCGGGTGACTGGGGCCGCTCGATGGGCGCGCTCTACGGCGACCATTGCGCTCATTCGATCGCCTTCAATCGCGGCAAGCGGTCCATCGCATTGGATATGAAAACGCCTGAGGCGCTGGAGATCACCCAGAAGATGGCAGCAGAGTGCGACGTTGTCGTCGAGGCTTTCCGCCCGGGTGTGATGACCAAATTCGGCCTGTCCTACGAGGACGTAAAAAAGGTGAACCCGAATGTCATCTACCTGTCGGTCACCGGTTTCGGCCAAGAAGGCCCGAACAACGGATTGCCGGTTACGGACGCCATCATCCAGGCCTATTCCGGCTTCATGACCATCAACCGCGACGGCCAAGGAATTCCCAACCGGGTTGCCATGATCCCCATCGACGTGGCTACCGGCCTTTACGCTTTCCAAGGATTGTCAGCGGCACTGATGCGGAAGTTCCGATACGGCACCGGCTGCTATATCGACAACAGCTTGATGCAATCCGCCGCCGCCTTTCAGGCCGCCAAGATCGCGGAATATTATTTGGAAGACGGCGAGGTCGCACCGCTCTACGCGCCGGTCGGTACTATGAAGACAACAAACGGCTATATGAACGTGACCGCGATGCGCGATCATCACTATGAGGCGCTGTGCGATATACTCGGCGTGCCGGAACTAAAGAACGATCCGCGCTTCAATTCCCGAGAAATCCGGATCAAGAACGAGAAAGAGTTGATGATCCTGATCCGCGCTGAATTCGAGAAACAACCCTCCGAGCATTGGGCGAAACTGCTCACAGACGCAGGCGTCATGAATTCTATCGTCCAAGATCACGGCGATTTCATGGAACACGAGCATACCAAAGCGGTGGGTGCGGTCGCCTATGTCGAACATGACGGCGCGGGCCTATTCCCAATGCCGCAAATTCCCGGCCTGCCACGCATCGACGGCCCATCGGCAATGACCCATTCGCCCCATGTGGGTGAACATTCGTTCGATATCCTCAAGGAGTGGGGCTACGACGACGACACCATCGACGCCATGCTGTCAAAGAACGTCACCTTCGTCCCGGCGCAAGAAGCCGAAGCGGCAGAGTAGTTTTAGGAAAGCTACTCTCAGGCCCTAATTCCGGGTTCCCGCGTTGCGTGCCCCGGAATGACACTTGAGTTTAAAATTGTCATTTCGGAGCGGCCAAAGGGCGAGCCCGGAATTAGGGCCTGAGAGACGCCGCGAGAAAATCCCGCATCAATGCGTTGAACCGCTCCACATGCTCGAGCGAGGCGAGGTGGCGGGCCGGCTCCAGCCAGTGCAACGGGGCGCCGAGGGTCCGCGCCATTAATTCGGATGTCGCGGTCGGTACGCCCGGATCGTCCGGCGTGGCGATCACAATTGTCGGAACTTGGATTTCCGGAAGACGCGGGGTTGTGTGGAGACCGCACATGGCGGCACTGGCGGCGACGAAACTCTCCACCGTGAACCGGGCGATGGCACCCTCCATATACACATAGGCTGGGCTCCGCGCCGATGCGGCGGCATCCGTCAGCCAACGATCCATCAAGGGCGCGCGCACTGCCTCCATTCCGTCGCGCAACACCAGTTCGGATCGATCCCGCCAGGCCTGAAGTTGGTCTTCTGTATATTCCGAAGTCGTATTGACGAGCGCAAGCGAGGCGACCCGGTCCGGAAAATCGAGCGCCACCGTTTGCGAAATCATCCCGCCCATGGAGACGCCGCACAGATGCACCTGGTCAATCGCTAGCACATCCATCAGCCCAATCACGTCCGCCGCCATCATCGAGAGGGTATATGGACCGGGCGGCACCTCGCTTTCGCCATGTCCGCGCGCATCGTGGCGCAACACTCGAAACCCTTCGAACGCCGGGAGATGAAAATCCCAATAACGATGATCACTGGCAAAGCAGTGATTGAGACAGACGACCGGCGCATCAGTCGGGCCGCTCAACATATAGTTCAAATCGATATCGCCCACGCGAATCCGGTCCAGTCCCATTGCTCGCCTCTTAATTGCCGCTATATCCACATGCCTCTGATCTAGTCCGGAAATGGGGCCGATGCCAGCCGATACGAACCGCCGATTTGTTCTAAAATCCCGCCCCTCAGATCTGCCGGATGCTTCGCATTTCACGATCGAGGACGCGTCGATCCCAACGCCGACGGCAGATGAATTACTGATCCGTATTCTGTTGGCAGCACTTTCTCCCTGGCAGGGCCAACGGCTCAAGGATTTCGAGAACTACACCAAACCCTTTCAAATTGGCGAGTTGATTGACTGCGATGTGCTCGGGCAGGTCGTGGCCGGATCTTCGGATGGTTTCAATGTCGGCGACCTGGTGACGGGGCGACTCGGCTGGCAGGAATACGCTGTCGCAAAACCAGCGGACCTACTGGCCGCAACGACGGATTTCGACGAGACGCTCTGGCTGACCGCGCTCAGCTCTCCGGGCCTCACTGCCTATTGTGCCCTGGAGATGTTCGGCCGACCGATGCCGGGCGAAACGCTGGTGGTGACCTCGGCCGCCGGGTCGGTTGGGAGCTATGCGGTACAGCTCGGCAAACTCGCCGGGATGAAGGTGGTGGGCATCGCGGGTGGTAGTGAGAAATGCAGCATTGTGACGGATCGCCTCGGCGTGGACGTCTGTCTCGATCACCGGGAAGACGAATTGGCGGCCCGCGTTCGAGAGGCCTGCCCTGAAGGGGTACATTTGTTTTTCGACACCGTGGGCGGCCCGATCGCCGATGCGGTGTTCGAGGGGTTGGCGAAGTTCGCCAAAGTGCTGATCGTGGGCCGGACCGTCTCCAACAACAGCGCGCGCCCGGACCTTGACCCCGTGAACATGCGGATGCTCTGGGCGCGGGAAGCCAGCATTCAATGTTTCTCCCGCTATTCCTATCCGGAGCGTTGGGGCTTCGCGCGTGAGCGCATGGCAACTCTGTGCCGGGCGGGTAAAATCACCGCCATCGACAATGTGGTTGATGGGTTTGAACAAACGCCGTCCGCGCTGCATGACATGCTGGCGGGGAAATATACCGGCAAGGTTATGGTCCGCTACGGAGACGCCGCAGAATGAGTATCGAGAAAGTAAAAGCGGGCGACATCGAATTCGCCTATCGCTGGGACGGTGATCCGGACGGCCCGATTGTAATGATGGCGCACGCCATGGGCACCAGCCACCGCATCTGGGACCGGCAGGTGTCGGCACTCGAAGATCGCTACCGGATGTTGCGCTACGATTGGCGCGGGCACGGCGACACCGACGCACCGCCCGGGCCCTACACCTTGACGCAGTTTGTCGACGATGCGGTCGCGGTGATGGACGCGCTTGGCCTGGACCAGGTGAACTGGGTCGGCATTTCGACGGGCGGCATGATTGGCCAAGGATTGGGTATTCACCACCCAGAGCGGATCGCGTCGCTCACGCTCTGCAATACGACCTCTCAATCGAACGATTGGTATCGGGGCTGGGTCGCGGAGCGCCAAGCGGTGGTGCGCGAGGGCGGCATGGTCCCAGTCTGGAAAATGACCGACAAGCTGTGGTTCACCGATGCCTTCGCTGACGCCGCAAACGACGATTATCACGCCGTCCGCAAGGTCATGATCGCAACCCCAGTCGATGGATATCTCGGCGGCACCTCCGCCGTCGCCGACCTCGCTTATCGGGATCAGCTACATCGCGTCACCGCGCCAACCCGTATCATCGCGGCGGGCGATGATGTGGTGACACCCATCGAGCGCTCGACCGAAATTCGCGACCGCATCGCAGGATCGAAGCTCGACATTATCGACGGCCAAAGACACTTCTCTAATGTAGAAGTGCCGGATGTTTTTAATATCATTCTGCGGCGCGGCCTGGACAAGATGACAGCGAAGGAATAGGCGATGACCAAGACCAAGCGTCCCGAGGTTATGGCGACCCAGCATATGGTGGTTGCAGGCCATCCCTTGGCGGCCCAAGCGGGGTTACAAATCCTCGAAGCGGGCGGCAATGCGATCGATGCTGGCGTTGCGGTCGGTCTCGCGATCAATGTGTTGGAAAGCGAAATGACCTGCTTTGCCGGGGTGGCGCCGTCGATGATTCGAATGGGAGCGACCGGTGTCGTGCAGAATTTCGTCGGGGTTGGCCCCTGGCCGCGTGCTCTCGACGCTGAGTATTTCCACAAACATCACGGTGGATTAGTGCCGGAAGGGATTCTCAACACCGTCGTGCCCGCCGCTCCCGATATCTGGCTGACAGCCCTGCAACGCTTCGGCACGATGTCCTTCACCGAGGTTGCATCCGCCGCTATCCGCTTGGCTCGCGACGGCTTTCCTATGTATCCATTCATGGTCGAAGTGCTCGGCGAACACCTTGATGAGTTCAAACATCTGCCGGGCACCGCCGATATCTTTTATCCGAATGGCGCCCTGCCGCCCGTGGGCGAACGGTTCGTCCAAACAGATCTCGGCAAAACCCTGCAATATCTCTGCGATGAGGAAACGGCAGCCGCATCGGGCGGACGGGACGCCGGGATCGATGCTGCGCGGCGCGCCTTTTACGCAGGCGATATCGCGGCGGCCATCGTGCGCCAACAAGAAGACGAAGGCGGGTTGATGACCCGCGAGGATTTAGCCAAATTCCGAGCGGAGATCGAAGATCCAGCCCGCGCCACGTTCGGCGAGTACGAGCTCTTCGGCTGCGGCCCGTGGTGTCAAGGTCCGATGATCCTCGGCGCGGCACAAATGCTTAGCGGCATGGACTTGACCGCCATGGGACACAACAGCGCGGATTATATCCATGCGGTCGTCGAAGCCTTGAAACTGTCCGCCGCCGACCGGGAGGCTTATTTCGGCGACCCGGCGCAAATCGACGTGCCGCTCGACCGACTGCTTGATGCCAAATATAGCCGGTCGCGGCGCGAGAGTATTGATCCGGCCCGCGCCTTTCCGGGCATGCCGCCCGCAGGGCAACTCGACGGATATGAAATTCCCGCTTGGCAGGCCGACCCGTCGGCGGGGCCAGGCCAGGCCGCTGCTAACCCGCTGGAGACATCGTACTTCTGCGTTATCGACGGCGACGGCAATCTGTTCTCCGCCACGCCGAGCGACCCAACGACAAGTGGCGCGGTCGTCCCCAGCCTTGGCATCACCACTTCGCGCTGGGGCTCGCGCGCCCACACAGGGGCGGACCATCCGGCTCGGGTCGGCCCCGGCTGGCGGCCCCGCATGTCGGCCAACCCGATGCTCGCGGTGAAACCGGGCGCAACTGTTTTGCCGCTGGGCTCCCCCGGCAGCGAAGTCCTGGGCCAAGCGCAGTTGCAGGTATTATTGAACATCCTGGTCTTCGGCATGACTCCACAAGCTGCCGTCGAGGCGCCGCGTTTCGCCAGCTTCAGCTGGCCCGCCTCTGCCCTGCCGCACGCCTATCACCCGGCGCGCCTGAAAGTCGAACGTGGGGTCGGCGAGGAGGTCGGCGAAACACTCGCCGCGCGCGGTCACGAGATACAATGGTGGCCGGACCAGGAATGGCGCGCCGGATCGGTGTGCACCATCCGCGCCGACCAATCGAATGGCATCCTTCACGGCGGCGCCGACCCCCGGCGCATGGCCTATGCGGTCGGATGGTGATATTCCCTCCGACAACTTTTCATCTTCGAACAAGAGGATCGTATGTATTACGACAGCATTAAGAACGAGCACGGATTGAAGCACGATCCGTTTAAGGCACTGGTCGCACCTCGGCCCATCGGTTGGGTCTCCACCGTGGATCAAGAGGGTGTCCTCAATTTGGCACCTTATAGTTTTTTTAACGCGGTCAGCGACCGGCCGCACTACGTCATGTTCGTCTCTGCACAACGCAAGGACAGCCTGCGCAATATCGAAGCGAATGGTGAGTTCACCTGTTCCATTTCGACTATGGATACGCGGGACGGCATGAATGTTTCGTCCGCACCCGTGGAGGCGTTGGCAGACGAGTTCACGCTCGCCGAATTGGAGACCGCGCCTTCACATTTCGTGAAACCGCCACGCGTCGCCCGCGCACCCGCATCGCTTGAATGCCGGCATTGGAAAACCGTCGAACTGCCGGACGTCAGCGGTGATAATGGGCATTTCATCATCATCGGTGAAGTCGTCGGCATCTTCATCGACGATGCTGTTATCAAGGATGGAATTGTGGACACCGCCGCGATGCGGCCCTTAGCGCGCATGGGCTATATGGACTACGCCGTGATAACGCCGGAAACCTCGTTCACCCTCGGACGCCCGCAGGTGCAAGATGACGGTTCGGTGAAAATTCCCGAGGGGGACTGGGACGGCGTCTACCGCTAGCGCAGACCGTCTTCTCCCTCGGCATCCTTTGCCTCAAGGCCACCGACCCGAGGCAGGGGACGACCGGAATCCGTGACCGCGACGGCGACGAGAATTTCATCGGCGCGGGGCGCGTCGTTGACCCACACTTCCATGCCGTCGAAATGGCTACGCACATAAGCTGCGTCCTTGTGGCCAAGCGGGATGTCCAAGGTTTGACCCGGCCCGCCACGTTTCTTCGAGGACGGCACGAGAGCTGCCCCTTTTTCAACGGCGATGCGGAGCGGCGCGCCAAGCTTCGGGTGCAGGATTGCGGCCGCATGTTCCAATTCACCGTCGACACCGACCAAAGCCGCCTTGCCGTAACTCTCAACTGCACCGGGCATGATGCCCAAGGCGGCGACGGCGCGGTCGCCCAAGAGCGTTCCCAAC
>CAXAGK010000114.1:0-9752 GCA_963968305.1 uncultured Rickettsiales bacterium
TGTCCGATGATGGTGATCGGTTGATGCTTGGTTTGATGGAGAAGTTGCGCGATGTCGTAGACATAATCGGAGAGGCCGTAACTGCCGCCGATCATCCATTGAGAATCGCCATGGCCGCGCAAATCCGGCGCAATGATATGCCAGTCCTCGCGGAGCGTCTCCGCAACCCAGTCCCAATTACGGCAATGGTCTCGCCCACCATGGACCAACAATAACGGCGGCGCATCCTGGTTGCCCCAATCCACGTAATGCAGTCGCAGCCTCTGCGAAAAATAGGAATGGGATGTCGGTCCTGGGATGTCGATGGTCATGCGGACTCCTGGCGCGCGCGGTAGATCAAAATCAATCGGGGGCCCGCTCAATGAGGGGCCCCCGGTATGTAGTGATTTATCTGCGCCCTGCCAAGACGCCTATGGTGCTTAATCGCGCGATGTGTAGAGCGTGATCAGTTTCACCGCATCTTCCGGCTCTACGCGCCCGATCGGGCCTGAACTGTAGGTCGCTGAGACGACGCTGCCGTCTTTTCGGAGAATGAATTCGGACGGTTGGATGATTTCTCGTCCTTCATCCCACCATGCGCCGAACGATTCGCCTTGTTCCCGCGTCATGTCGACAGCCACAGGATAACTGAGGTCGGCTTGGAGTTCCGGAATCTTGTCGGCTCCGTCGACACTGCCCGCTAGGACGACCTTCGCGCCCGTGGCCGCGAGCGCTTCTTTCTGTGCTTCATAGCCGGCTAACTGCCGGCGACAGTAGGGTCACCAGTGCCCTCGATAGAAAAGGACGATGTTGTAATTCGCCTCAAGATTGCTTTTCAAGTCGAAGGGTCCGCCACCGGCAACATTGACCGTCAGGTCTGGGAAGATATCGCCCGCGTAAAGTTTTTTACCCATTGATGCCTCGTTTGATTTTGCCTCACCCATGCGGGCAAGGTTGTGAATTGTGAAGTAATGCGAAGTCCGGCGCTCTGCAATGAAACTTTATGTGAGCGCCTTGCGCACTGTTTGGGCAAGAAGCTCGACAATACTTGCGTGAACGTCGGGATGCATGCCGTCGGCAGTCGCATCCAGCATACCAGACATGCCGTCCACAAGCCCGGCAGAGGGGGAGAAATTGAGTAGCCTGCGCTCAGCTTCGGGCGTGTGTGCAAGTGCCGGGTTGTTCCGCAGGATCGCAAGCGCTGCGGCGATGGCATAGCAACCCCAATTGGAGACACCGGCCGGCAAGAGCACATCCGTCGCCATTTCCGCGCAGAGCACTTCCCCATGGGGGATATGTTCCGCGACGGCGGCTTTGACCGCACCCATGCCGATTTCATTACCGCCGTCACCGATCCCAATTGTTGGAATGCCTTGGTCTTGTGCGTATTCGACGATGTAATCAAGTTTTTCGCGCCCGGCGCTATAGTCCTGGCCGAGTGCGTTGCGATAGGTGCCGTCGGCGGAAAGCCCGGCACGCTCGCAAGCGATGACTGCTTTCGGTGAATATGTGCTCAAAAGCGCTTTCGCGGCGGCGCGAGCAGCATCGTCTTCAATGGCGCCGTTCTCCATGACTGCGACGCCGGTAAAGCGGGGCAACGAGGTGGCGGTGCGGGCTTGTTCGTGCGAGACGACATTCAGGCCCGCGAACTCCACCATACGGGCGACACGTTCGCGAATGGAAGCGTCGACGACAATAACTGGAATGGCGTTGAAGCCTTCGCTGAGCGCGCGCGCGAGGACGGCGGCGCCGATGGGACCGTCATTCTCCGCGATATCGGGCGATACACCTGCGCGTGTCAGTGATCCTGTGACAATGAAAACGCTATCGCCCGCCTCCAAACCGTTTAGATACTTCGCCGCCGTATAAGCAAGTGGACCGTCTACCAAGGCCCGAGCTGGTTCGAACAGGCCAGAGACACCTCTGCCGCCGACATCCAGGCAAACGATGCGGTCGATCAAATCAAATAGCGCACTGTGGTCGGTCATAGGTCAGTATCCTCGGTCAAGATCGGCGATGCCGTAAACTTGCTCGCCCCTGCGATATCGCTTGATATTGGCGGCAATCGAATGAGCGCAGGACCGGGGCACGATTTCGCCGGCGATATGGGGCGTCATGATGACGTTGGGGTGGTCCCAATAAGGGTGGTCTGTGGGCAGGGGTTCTTCATTGAAAACATCGAGAAACGCGCCCGCGATGTGTCCGGATTTAAGGGCGACAAGCAGGTCTTCATCTACGACATGGCCACCTCGTCCAATATTCGTGATGTAGGCTCCTTGCGGTAGTGCCGCCAATGTCCGCTTGTTGATAATACCTTTGGTCTCCGCCGTCAGGGGCAACACGCTGACGATCTGGTGGCATTGCGGCAACATCTCGAGCAGGCCGCTCTCGCCTGTATGGCAGGTGACGCCATTCAAGGATTTCTTGGTTCGGCTCCAGCCATGCACCTGAAAGCCGAGCGCTAAGAGTTTCCGGGCGACATCGGCACCAATGGCGCCGATACCAAGCACGCCGATATGGGTCTCCGGTGTGTACCGCGGCCACCGTCGCCCCCACACCTTATTCCGTTGGTCGGTGTGAAACTCAGGCATGTATCGATGAAATCCGAGGACCGCGTATGCGGCGAATTCTGACATCATGGTCGATAGCGTGTTGTCGATAATCCTGACGATGGGAACATTGGGTGGTCGTTGCGGGTCCTGAAGGACATGGTCGAAGCCCGCGGCCATCGAGAAAATAAGCTTAAGGTTCGGCAATCCAGCCAACATACCGGGCTTCGGCTGCCAACAGAGCGCGAATTCAATATCCTCGGCATTGCCCAATTCCGGGTAAAGACGGACGTCGATATCCTTGGGCAGGGCCTTCCGCAATTCCTCCGACCACAATTTGGCGGGATCTTGTTCGGAATAATAGAGCAGGGCTGACAAAACCGAAGACCTCCATCGTCTGATTTACTTAACAGCGAGGCTAGTCTATTTGCCCAAGGTTCCAAGCGGCGAAGAAGAATTCGGCCGCATTGAGTACAGGCGCGGCGTGACAGCCCGCACAGGTGAGGCTAAAAGCCTGTATGGCCATCGCTCCGGTTACCAATCCCTCGATATGGAGAGCAGCGCTTTGGATGATGGGGACACTTATGTCCTTCGTCTTCATGGCGATTGCAATTCGTGAATTGCATACGGCGGGCATAAATACGTTCGAGATGCTCGCGATGCGGAGCATTATCGGCCTGACGATTGTCCTGCTTGTGGCCTGGAAGTTCGGATGGCATCTCATTCAAACCCAACAGCTGAAGCTGCAAATTGGCCGCAACATCGTTCATTTTGGCGGACAGTCGACATGGATGTATGGTCTGTCGCTGTTACCACTCGCGAAAGTCTTCGCCATCGAATTCACCATTCCGATCTGGGTTGCGATCCTGGCGGTTCTATTCTTGGGCGAACGAATGACTTTGGGCCGACTGATCGCGATCAGCTTCGGTTTTGCCGGAATACTGCTTATTGCGCCGCCGGGGCCGGACATCCTGCATAGCGGCGCGCTTGTGGTTCTCGCGGCGGCGTTCTTCTTCGGTTCGGCGATTACCTGTACGAAAAAGCTCGTGACTACCGATGCGCCGCTCGCAGTGCTGTTCTTCATGTGCCTCGTGCAATTGCCCATGGGGTTGATTCCAGCGTTGTTTGTCTGGGTTACGCCTCAGGGAATCGAGTGGATTTACCTGCTGATTGTCGGGTTAACGGGATTGTCGGCGCATTATTGTGAGGCGCACGCATTTCGTCATGCGGATGCGACGATTGTCATCCCCATACAATTCATGCGGCTTCCGTTGATCGCGGTTGTCGGTTTCTATCTTTACCAAGAAGCGCTCGAATGGACCGTATTTGTGGGTGCGTTGCTGATCTTCGGCGGCAACTATTACAACATTCGCCAAGAGATGCGCCGGACGAAGAGTTAATCGCCGTCGGGACGTTGACTCTCGTCCTGTCCAATAAGTATTTTGAAACATGTCCGATCCACAACTCCTCGAAGAATTCGAAAAGCTCCGTGTGCTCGTCGTTGACGACGAAGAGGAGATTCGTGACCTCATCCAAGAGATATTGCGCGATCTCGGAATTGTGCGTGTGCACCTGGCAGAGAACGGCGAGATGGCTTGGCAGCGGTTGAGCCGGAGCGAACTCGACTATGATCTGGTGATCAGCGATTGGCTGATGCCAAGGATGGATGGGCTCGAGTTGTTGCAGAAGATGCGGCAATTCGGTTCGGAAATCCTCTTCATGATGCTCACGGTCAAAGTCACTGGTGAGGCTGTCGCGGCCGCGGTGGAAAGTGGCGTGACGCTTTATGTAGCCAAACCGTTCACATACGGCGATTTCTCGAAGAAAGTCTCGGCATTGGCCAAGCAAATCATCGACAGCAAGGCGGACGCCTAACCCCTAAAGTGTCAACGGGTCGTGCGCTAGTCGATCCACGAGGACGGAATAAGCTTTGTCGTTCGGTAAATTCTCTTGCGCTGATAGTACGGCCTGCAACTTTATAGTCCGAGTGATATCGCGCGCCTGATCGTAGGCTTCCGTGGTCGCTGTTGCCGCTAACAGATCGGCGAAAATCTCCGGCGTTAAAATTTTATTCTCGGCGGAGAGGTCGTAAACCACCCGGGGCTCCCAAATAGCGCGCGCTGTAATATCCAAAATGGCGTTGCGGAAAACGTTATCGTGCGCGGCTCTCGGAACCGCGCCATATCGAGTCAGATGATAAAGGGCCGATGCCAATTGTGGTCGCTGTATCTGAATGTCACCAGGCAGGTAAACTGCTGTCTTGGTCCTTATACGCCAGGCATTGAGTGGCGGTGTGAACAACGATTGCACGATGTCCCGTGTGGGCTCTTTTGCCGACCGTCCGTGCCTTGCAAAGATGTTTAAAAATTCCCGGATTGTGGGGTGGCGCATGAAGGGAAGGTCTTGTGGAGTGGTCTCGATCTCTGCCCAGTCGGCAAATGCCTCAACGCATTCTTCGAGGTTTGGGAACGCTCTACCATCAAATTCAATAAAGCCGAGGCGCGCGGTTATATCCGATTTCGGTATACCGCTTTCGGCCAAGAATGAATGCAAGTGCGGATGGTATCGCGTGGCCACGCCGCCGTTTTCAGGACCGCCGATCTGGATCAATAAACCATCCCGAATTTCGATATTCGCATGGGGCTGGTCCGATGCGTCACGGAACGAATAGATCTCTGAGGCGGCGAAACGATCAAGATCGTTGAGGCAATTTCGCATCAGAGCGGATTCGCGCAAATACTCCGCGACATTCGTCAGCAGGACGATCCGGCATCCATCGGCAAAGGAGAAGGTGAAATTCGGCGAGTCGTTGGGAGTCTTCACTTCTCGCCTCCTTACGCTTGAGCGGTTCCCTAAGAGGTCTAGAATGGTTCATCATTGATATCAATCGATGAATTGCGCATGTCCGTCTTATCTCTGGTAGACGCGTGATCGATCCAGTATCAAGGAAACATCCGATGACGAATAATATCCAGCTCGATCTCCAACGTCGCCGCGCTTTCGCGGAGGGCGAGACTTTCGGCGATGTGGGTGCCTATGAACGGCTCGACGGGCAGGCTCATTTCACCGTTGACCCGATGGCTTCCGGACAGTTGGACGTCGTCGATCTGGATAAGGCTGCCCTTAATGGCGACGGTCTGGTGACGTTCTCCGCCGATATATCGATCATCAAGCCCGTCGAGATGGCAAACGCCAACGGTCGGCTATTTTTCGATTATGGCAATCGCGGCAATATGCGGGCGATCCAATTTTTCAACGATGCTCCGGCATCGAACGACCCGATTTCGACCGTTCATGCGGGGAACGGCTATTTGATGAGGCGGGGCTATGTGGTGGCGAATTGCGCCTGGCAGGGCGACCTGTGGCCGGGTGACGGGCGAATGACGATGGATTTGCCCGTCGCGACTGAGAATGGAGCTTCGATTACCGGGTTGGTGCGCAGTGAGTTCATCGTGACAGCGCCAGGACAGGCATGCATGCCGCTGAGTGGCCGGGCGTCGACACGTAGTCATCCAACAGTCTCCCTCGATACCAGTACGGCGCGCCTCACGCGGCGGCGCTATCCGGAAGATGAGCGAGAGGGTATTTCTGGCGACCGCTGGGCATTTGCCCGTATTGAAGGCGGGGTAGGGCTCGACAATCAGGGCGCTGAGACGGCCATTGTGCCATCGGACGTTCATGTTCTGCTGCCGGAAGGTTTTGAGACCGGGTGGATTTACGAGATCGTTTATACCGGGAAGGACCCGATGGTCATGGGATTAGGCCATGTTGCTGTGCGGGACTTTGTCAGTTTCTTGAAGAATGATAGCGCCGATTCTACCGGACAGGTGAACCCGCTCGGCGATACCATAGAGAAAGTCTACGCCTGGGGCCGCTCGCAGACTGGGCGCTGCATTCGCGACATGATCCACCAAGGTTTCAACGCGGATGTTGAAGGCCGGCGGGTCTTTGATGGTGTTCTACCGCATGTCTCTGGCGGCGGCCTGATGTGGTTGAACCATCGCTTTGCCTGCGGTGTGAGCGCCGCCGGTCAGCAATATGAAGATCACGAGAATATGGCGGACCGTTTCCCGTTCTCTTATGCGGAGACGACGGATCACATAACGGGTACGACGGATGCTATTTTAAAGCGCCCTGAGACCGATCCCTTGGTGCTCCACACCCAGACAGGGACCGAATATTGGCAACGTCACGGATCCTTGGTTCATACGGATACGGAAGGCAACGACTTGGAGCAGCCGGATACGGTGCGGGTCTTCCTGTGGTCAAGCTCTCAACATTTCGCCGATCCGAACCAGAAACAGCCGTCTCGCGGGATTTGTCAGAACAACAACAATATCGTGAAAACCTCGATGTTCTTCCGCGGCATGTTGAATGCGATGGATGCATGGGCGACCGACGGCACACTGCCGCCGGAAAGCCGCATCCCACGCCGCGCTGACGGCACCTTGGTGACGGCGGAAGAATGGCACAAACAATTCCCAAATGTGCCCGGTCTCTCGAAACCGAGCGGTCCGAACGGCCTGCCGGCGTATGATTTCGGACCCGATGCCGCGAAAGGATTCTTGACGAAACAGCCACCGGATATCGGCAATGGGGCCTATACAGTTCTGATACCTGCTGTCGACACGGACGGAAACGACATCGCGGGTGTGCGGGCGCCAATGGTGGAAGCGCCGCTGGGTACCTACACCGGATGGAACCTGCGCGCGCGCGGGCAGGGAGAGGGGTATATGCACGAATTCACTGGTAGCTATCTGCCGCTTCCCGAAACCGAATCCGTCCGACGCTCCACAGGCGATTCGCGCCGCTCTATTGTTGACCGTTACGGCGATACGGAGGGTTATGTCCGGGCCGTGGTATCAGCAGCCAAGCGTCTCGTAGAAGACGGATTAATGTTGGAAGAAGATGTCGACCGAATTGCAGCTGCGGCGGCGGACTGGGGCCGGCCTTTGCATGATGTAAGGCTCTGATTGCCTGCGGCGATCCGCCGTCTGGGCTCTTGGGAGTTCCGGTTGAAATAACTAATGTTCACGGCAGAATGGCGCATCCCTATTGTTGCGCGTTTCAATCTGCCGACAAGTCCAATGAGTCGCCGTAGAACGAAAGTCCGCACTGATCTTGGTTACGGAAAGCATAGACGATCTCTTCGCGCGCTACGGGCCAGCCTACCGTTGGTTGGCGACCGTCACCTGCATGGTTGGCGCCATGACCGTGGTGCTGTCGATGACTACCGTCAACGTCGCCTTTCCTGACATCATGGGGGCTTTCAGTATCGGTCGGGACAAGGCGCAGCTTTTGTCCTCCGGGTACTTCGCGGCGATGACCGCGGGGATGGTGACTGCCTCCTGGTTTATTTCCTTTATCGGCGAACGTCTCACTTATGCGGTGATGATGTTGGTTTTTATCGCCGGATCGATGATGAGCGGTGTCGCGGAAAGCGAACTTGCGTTGAACTTTGGGCGCTTGATGCAAGGCATGGCTGCGGGTGTTATCCAGCCGTTGACCATGGCCGTCACGTTCAAGGTATTCCCGCCGTCGCGGCGCGGTACGGCGATGGGTCTCTATTCCATGGGGATCGTGCTGGCGCCGGCAATTGGTCCGACCTTGGGTGGGATTGCCATTGAGCTGTTCAACTGGCGTTACGTATTTTTCCTGACTCTGCCGACGTCTGCTCTCGCGGTGGTACTTGGTTTCTTGTTCATGCCGTCGAAGAAGTTCGACCGGAAAATTCCCGAGTTCGATTTCATCGGCTTTGTTTTGCTGTGTTCCGCTTTGTTTAATCTGATGCTGGCGTTGTCAGGTGGGCAACGGGAAGGGTGGAGTTCCGACTACATCGCGATTCTATTCTGCGCTGGCGGCGCATCCGCGATTGCTTTCATAATCTGGGAACATTTCGCACCCAATCCCTTGATGAATATGCATGTGTTCCGATATTCGCGATTTTCCTCAGCGGCAGTCGTCGCCTTTTTCAGTGGCTGTATCTTTTTGACATCGACTTTCCTGATTCCAATTTTTGTGCAGGAAGTTCAGGGGTACACGCCACTGCGGGCCGGCTATCTGCTGATGCCGGGTGGACTTTCCCTGTTGCTGTTCTTCCCAATTGCCGGCCGCATTTCCGATCATTTGCCACCCCATATCATTATCGGTGCCGGCTTACTGTCCTATTGTGTGGCTTTCTCTCTCTTGAGCACTGCCGATGTGAACACGCCGTTTTGGACTTTTGTCTTCTGGACGCTTTTTATTCGCATGGGGCTTGCTTGCACGACGCCTGTCGTCAACGCGACGGCACTGAAGGCGGTGCCGGGCGAGATGGTCAATCAAGCGTCCGGCACGATCAATCTGATACGACAATTGGGTGCGGCTTTCGGCATGAACTGCGTCATAGCCTTCATGGAAACCCGCATACCGTTCCATGGCGATGCTTTTTCCGCGATGCAACCGAAAGCAAACTCAGCGAGCTCGGAAATGCTGGAAACCATGCGGCGGCTATTGTCGGAAGCTGGCGTCGCTGCCTCGGACCGGGGTGCCGGCGCGTTGCATTATTTCGGCGAAATTTTATATGCCCAAGCGAGCACTCTTGGCTATCAGGATGCCTTTTTTACACTCGGGTTGATCGCGCTCGCCGGTCTCGGCCCGGTTTGGATACTGGCCCGGTTCCGAGAACGGCCGAGTTAATAATGAAATTGATTACCGGAAAGGCATGAAGGCGATGTTTGATCCATTTGAGAGTGCGACCTCTCTGGCGAGGAAATTACGAACTGGCGACCTTTCCGCGCGACAAGCAGTTGACGCCGCGATTGCACGGATTGAAGCGATTGATCCGTCGATCAACGCAGTGGTCGTGCGAGATTTCGAAGCGGCTCGTGAGGCGGCCGATGAAGCGGATCGAATCCGTGGGAATGGCGAGTTCATGGGACCTCTTCATGGTGTGCCGATGACGATCAAGGAGGCGTTCGATATTGCCGGTTTGCCCACGACGTGGGGCGTTCCAAATTTTCGCAACAATGTGGCGACGCGTGATTCGCTCATAGCGGAAAAACTGAAAGCGGCAGGCGCTATTATCCTTGGTAAAACGAACGTACCGCCGATGTTAAGCGACTGGCAGACCTTCAATGATATTTATGGCACGACCAATAACCCGTGGGATGCGACACGCAGCCCAGGCGGCTCCTCCGGTGGTGCGGCGGCGGCTTTGGCGGCAGGTATGACTCCGCTCGAGGT
>CAXAGK010000115.1:0-9728 GCA_963968305.1 uncultured Rickettsiales bacterium
CCGGGGACAGCCGGGCGCGAGGGCCCTTGGCGCGCCGCACTGGCGTGCCGAGCGGGGGGTTCTCCGACGACGTGAGGGTCGCGGGGCGTGAGGTCATCGGCGATGTGGGTGAAGGCTGGAAGCTGCTGATGCCGGGGCTCAACCTGGAGCGCCTGTTACTGGCGGCGGCGAGTGCCGGGCAATGCCTCAAAATCGTTGAGCTGGCCCGCGACTGGGCGAACGAGCGCGAGGCCTTTGGTGAGAAGATTACCGAGTTTCAGGCCGTGGCGCATAAATTCGCCGAGATGCAAATGATGACTGAGACCGCGCGCCTGCACACTTTCCATGTCGCCGATATGTTGGACGCGGGCGAGAACCCGGTGATGGAGACCGCCATCGCCAAGACCCTGGCCACGGAATACAACCTCGCGGTTGCCGATATCGGCATGCAGGTGATGGGCGGGGCCGGTTACATGATGGGGCCAATGGCGCGGCTGTATGCGGACGCCAGGGTCGGGCCTATCGGCGGTGGCACGTCGGAGATCATGCGCAACGTGATCGCGAAGCAGGTGTTGAGTTGAGGGAACGCCATCCGCTCGTCATTCCCGGGAAAGTGGGAAGCTAGTCTTTCGGCGATGGATTTCTGGATTCCCGCCTGCGCGGGAATGACAGCGTTGTGGATTATCCCACGCTTTTCAAGCTGCCGTCGGCCTGCCGGCAGACGGTACGTTGTTCCATTCGTGCGTCGTCTATCGATTTGACCGTGGCTTCGATCTTCCGGAATTTGTCGCCGTAGGCCGTCGTGCGGGTATCCTCAACGGCTTTGACCGCACCTTCGCTACCGGTCTTGGGATTGATCCAGGCGTATTCCTTGTCAGTGGGACCTTCGGCGGCAAACTTCACGGCTTCGGCGTGGGCTTCCTTTTCCTCGTCATACATGAGCGAGCCGACTTTCCAGCCAATCGCTGTGCCGCCGACGGCACCGGGGATGGCGGGAAGGGCCGCGCCGGTAAAGTGTCCCGCGACCAGCAATCCACTGAGCCCACCTAGAGCCGCCATCTTCAGCTTGTCTGGATTTTCCTTAATCCAGTCGTTCATCTCGTTTATCATCTCGCAACCGCCGAGCGACAAGGCCGCGAAGAGAACGAATGCTTTGGTAAGTTTACCGTGAGCCATAGGTGTGGCGTCGTAAAATCTATACTTGTGCCACGATAAACAAACGGCGGAACGGAAACAATGTGTTGCCATCGCTTTGCGGCGGATAGTGCACAAAGACGTTCTTCTTGTATTCCGCCTCGAAGGTGGATTTCTCTGGCTCTTCGAGCGCGTCCAGGAACGGTTTCAGCCACGAACCCTTCACATATTCCGGCACCGGGTTCTCACCGTCCAAAATTTGTTGGTACTCGGTCTCCCAAAGATCGAGAGATTGTACCAACGGCGTGAGGAGATCGTAGTAGAAATTTGGCGGGCTCGTGGGCTCGTCCCGGATCAGTGGCTCCAGCCTGTCCTTCCAGTCGCCGTCGCGGATCGTCTCGTAGACCGTGGTGTGCGAGCGTGCCATGAAATTGCGCGGCATTTGAATAGCTATATAGCCGCCGGGCTTCACCCATTTCAACAGATTGGGGAAGACATTGGTGTGGCCCTTCACCCATTGCAAAACCGCGTTTGAATAGAGCAGGTCGAACGGCTCATCCGGCGTCCATTCGGACAGGTCCGCCTCGATCCATTCCATATCGGGATGGGCAACGCGGGCCTTCTCCAGCATCTCGGCGGAGCTATCGAGGCCGACGATCTTCGCATCCGGCCAGCGTCCTTGCAGGAATTGTGTGACATTGCCGGGGCCGCAGCCGAGGTCGAGGATACGCGCGGGCGCTTCCATCGGCACAGCGGATAAAAGGTCGAGGGCAGGGCGGATACGGTGTCCGCCGAAGGTTAGGTATTGTGCGGGATCCCAGGTCATGAAGCTTCTCGTTGTGAGTTTTCGAAATGGCGGGGTTGTAAGTCGAAAGCTTTGGCGATCAGTTCGTAAGAGCGCACCCGTGCTGAAAATTCATAGCAGTTGGAAAGGATAATGAATTCGTCCACATCGTAACGGGACGCCATTTCCTCTATCTCCGCTTTCACTTTATCGGGCGTTCCGAAAATCAGACGTTGGCGATTCTGCTCAATGCGCCGCAGCTCGATCTCGGAATAAGTATGAGCGGCGGCGGTCTCGGGACTCGGCATAGGGCCGTGCTGCCCCCGGTCGGCACGTAACCGGTGTAGGTCCCGGGTGGAGACGATCCGCTCTGCCTCTTCCTCGGTCTCCGCACAGAGCACGAATATACCCATATTGACGGTAGGCTTCTCCATACTGTCAGAGATCTGAAAGTTTTCTCGGTACATTCGGAGGAGCGCATCCGCGTCGACCGGATTGATAAAATGTGCGTAAGAGAGACCCATGCCGAAGCGCGCGGCGAGGGTCGTGCTACCTTCGCTCGACGCCAGGATCCAGATTTCGGGGATACTGTCTGCCTTTGGTGTCGCTTGTACGCCGGCTAACGGATGGTCCGTCGGTAAGTCGTCGCTCAGAAAAGCCGCCATGTCGCGAATTTTCGCGGGAAAATACTCAATGCCGACTTGCGAGCCATAGGCCAGTGCGATCGCCGTTCGGTGGTCGCTTCCCGGCGCGCGGCCGACCCCGAGGTCAATACGGCCCGGATACATATTCTCCAGGACTTTGAAATTCTCGGCGACCTTATACGGGCTGTAGTGGCTCAGCATGACGCCGCCAGAGCCGACCCGCATCTCGCGTGTCGCGGCGGCGACCCGGGTCACCATGATCTCCGGTGCGGGGCCTGCCAGACCTTCGGTACCGTGATGTTCGGCCAGCCAATAGCGGTGGTACCCGAGGATTTCGACGCGCTGGGCGAGTTCAATGGTCTCCCGGATGGCATCGGCAGGTGTGCCCCCTTCGCGGATTGGCGATTGGTCTAGCACGCTAAGACGGATATTCTTTGATGAATTGGTCATGGGCCACGAACAATAGCGCGGATGGCGCAGGGTTAGAAAGAATGAAATTGTCGCAATCGCAGGCAGAAGTCCTGGCGCTTCAGGCCTTGGGCTATATCGCGTCCGATGAAGAGTTGTTACCGAGGTTCCTCGCGTTGACAGGAATGGATGCGGAAGGCCTGCGAGCGGCAGCCGCGGAGACGGGTACATTGATAGCGGTCATCGATTTCATTATGTTCGATGATGCCTCGGTGACGGGGTTTGCCGAACATGCGGAGATAGAGCCCGAAGCGGTCGCACGGATTCGCTTTTTGTTGGCAGGGCCGGAAGTCGACCCTGTCTAACGTCCTCCCGTTACATTCAATGGATATTTAGCGATGACCGAAATCGGATACGCATACCCAGACTTGCTTTGGACACCGGATCAATTGTCGGCACGGCTCGATGATCCGTCGGTGAAGGTCGTCGATGTACGGCCGGGTGAGCGGTTTTCGATGGGGCATATCCCGGGTGCGCACCACTATGCGATCTATGCGGTGAATTGCGACGATACAGATGAAGCACCGTTGAATTCCTTCGTCCGCATGTGGGCGTTCTTGCTGGGGAGCAGGGGTATTTCCTTCGACGACACGATTGTGCTGTGTGGAGAGATTACCGGTATGACCAGTACTCGGGGGTTTTGGTTTCTCGAGTATTTGGGACATAGGAACGTGCATATCCTCGACGGGGGATACACGGCCTGGGCCGATGCCGGATTGGCGACAACACGAGATGCTGATGTCACACCCGCGGTGCCGTTTCACTTTACGCCGAAACCCGAGAAGCTCGCGACTTACAAGGATGTCTTGCGGGTGATCGACGCGCCGAACGGGCTCGTTCTCGATACCAGGTCACGGTTGGAATTTACCGGCGAAGATGTCCGCGCGGCTCGGGGTGGCGCCATACCGGGGGCCGTTCATGTGGAGTGGCTGAACAATTTGACAGCTGACGGTAAAATGAAACCGGCCGAAGAATTGCGCTGTCAGTTCGAAGCGGCGGGGGTGACCCGGGACAAGGAAATTATAGCATACTGCCAGACCGGTTATAGGTCCGCACACGCCTATACAGCGCTCAGGTTGCTTGGATATGAGAGGGTGCGGAACTATCTAGGCTCTTGGCGGGAATGGGGCGACAAAACTCATCTGCCTATCGAGACCCGTGCGGCTACGCCATCCTGATTATGTGGGTGCGACCTCAAACGAGAGGGGATGTCGGCCGCTCAGCGCGATCATTCGCTCAAGCGCCGCATACGCGGCTTCGTTGAGTTCCGAAGCCTCATGCGTACCCGCGTGACGGATTAAATTGTCGGCCCAGTCTTTCTGACCGCTTGCGTAATTTTCGTAGTTCAATGTAATCATTTTCCTGCCCCTGCCTTTCTGGCGTCTGCAGCGTTAACATAGCGACATGGGGCCGACCGCGAAGTGACACGCGTCACAGAAGATGCAAAAAATGATCAGGCGGCACGGATTTCCGATGCGGCATCGACGCACGGCAAGTCCTGCCCACTGTCTTTGTCGATCTGGAAGCTCGGTTGCAGCGAAAGCGCTAACAGTCGGTTGATCGCCAACATCGCGTATACACGGTCGGTAGCGCCGTTATCCAATTCTGCCTTTTTCGCGAGTATTTCGGCCCAACCCTTTTGATCTTCTAAGTATTTTCCGTAATCCACCTAAATCACAAAATTCCCCTTTCGAAATTTGAGCCTTCGACGGGTCCTGACCCGGCGGTTCGGTTACAGTGTTAATCAATTCCTTTAACGCATTCGTCGTGCCATGAATTATGGTGCAGTGGACTTAGCGACATGGCCGGGCTAAACCTGCATAGTTGAACGTCCGCGATCGTTCGCAATTTTCGCAACCAAGTGTTTCAGCTTGATGTTCGCCGCCCGCACCATTGATTTTTCCGAAGCGAAAGTGAGAGCCACGCCATGAGTGAATCCGGAGTGTCGGCAATCCGTGCAGCGCTGGAGCGAGGCGATGCCGTCGAAGCGGAATTGCTGGCGCGTGATGCGCTGGAGCTCGACCCTGAAGATGCGCTGCTTCATGCATATCTCGGCTCCATTTTGATGGCGCGCGGCAATGTCATTGAAGCGTTGCCGCAATATCAGATGGCGATCCAGCTACAGCCCGGAGTCGCGGCATACTATAATGAACTTGGCAATGCGCTGGCGGCATGTGGGGATTTTGAAGCGGCCACCGTGGCGCTCCGAGAGGCGGCCAAGTTATCCCCGGAGCTTCCGGAAATTCACAACAATCTCGGCAATGTGCGGCGCGCGTCGGGCGACCGTGTCGCAGCGGCCGAAGACTATAGGCAAGCCTTGGCGCTGCGGTCTGATTATCCGGAGGCATGGAGCAATTTGGGGGTCGTTCTGCAGGAGTTGGACGACCTGGACGGTGCTGAAGACGCCTATCGCCAGGCCATCGAAATTGACGACGGGAATTCGTTTGCATTGACCCATTTGGGCGTTGGCTTGGCGGCGAAGGGCGAATTAACCGCGGCAGAATCAGCTCACCGCACGGCGATTGCAAGCAATTCCAATCTTCCCGCACCTTACAACAACCTCGGTATTGTCCTGAAGGATCAGGGTCGTCTCGATGAAGCGCGGCAGTCTTACGAGCGCGCGATGCAAATGAACCCGATGGAGCCCAGTATCCGGTCGAATGCGCTTTTGGCGCGCTGTTGTTCGCCAAACATTTGCGAAGACAGTTTGTTCGCCCAACACATGATCTTTGGAGAACGCTTCGAGACACAGCGAGAGATGGATTTCGACATGTCCGCTCGGTCCGACGCGCGCTTGAGGATTGGATATGTGTCGCCCGATTTTTACAGTCATTCGGTGGCGTCATTTATCGAACCCATTATCGAAGCGCACGATCGCGGTGCATTCCACGTGACCTGCTATTCGGATGTGATCGGTGGAGATGAGGTGACATGGCGATTGAAAGCATCGGCGGACATGTGGTGCGACACCGCGCAAGAGAGCGACGACGAACTCTACCAACGCATTCTCGCGGATAAAATCGATATTCTGGTCGATCTCGCGGGACATACGGGCGACAATCGCCTGCCGGTCTTTGCCCGCCGAGCCGCGCCCGTTCAGGTTACTTGGGTCGGATATCCGTCGACCACCGGCCTTTCGCGGATGGATTATCGAATAACGGACCGATGGGCCGATCCGGAGGGGGATGCGGACCGTTGGCATAGCGAAAGCCTATTGCGGCTGGAGCCCGGGTTTTTGTGCTACCACGCGCCGGACGACGCACCTTTGCCGGACAAGCCGGATGGTGCCGCGCTGACATTTGGATCGTTCAACAACTTTACGAAGATCAATGACACGGTGCTCGATGTCTGGGCGGCCTTGCTGCGGGCCGAACCCGCGGCGCGGTTGTTATTGAAATGCCGGCAACTCGCTGATGACGGAGTGCGCCGCCGGTTGGCCGAGGCATTTGGCGTGCGATCGATCAGCGCGGATCGTCTGGCACTGCATGGACGGGTCGCCTCTCGTACCGATCACTTGGCCCTCTATGGTGAGGTCGATGTGGCGCTCGATACGTTTCCCTATAACGGCACGACGACGACATGCGAAGCGCTATGGATGGGCGTCCCGGTCGTGACTATGACAGGAGCACGACATGCGGCGCGCGTCGGAGAAAGCCTGCTGCGACGCGTCGATTGGGATGCATGGGTGGCTAAGTCGGCCGAAGAGTATGTCGAAATCGCCCGCGAGTTGGCGCGAAGCCGACCAGCACCGTCCAAGGTTCGCGATCAATTGGCGTTGTCATCGGTCATGGACGGCAAGGCCGTCACCGCAGCACTGGAGGCGTCTTATCGTGAGATTTGGCGTCGCCGCCGTGAGGGAGAGGCTCCATCCTGAGGTCGGCAGTCTCGCGTTGGGTTGACCCGGAGACGAACCGGCGTCTTTGGCGGATGTCTGGGCCGATGATCCTGGCGAATGTGGCAATCCCTTTGCGGGGTGCTGTTGATACCGCGATGGTTGGACATCTTGCCGAACCCTATTTCCTGGTCGCTGTTGCCACGGGGACAACAGTATTCAACTTTATCTTCTTCGCTTTTAATTGTTTGCGTATGGGGACGACCGCGCCGACCGCGCAGGCCTCCGGAAGTGGTGATAGTGACGAAGTGCGGGCGATCCTCTGGCGCGCACTCTGTTTGTCGATTCTTATTTCGACCGGGCTCGTCTTATTGCAATTGCCGATCATCGACTCTGCTCTCTGGATGATCTCTGCCAGCGCCGAAGCGGAAACTCATGCGCGGACCTTCTTCCTCATCCGTATTTGGGCGATGCCGGCCGCTCTCGCGACATATGCGGTTGTCGGTTGGCTTTACGGATTGGAGGATGCGCGGGTTCCGTTGGTGCTGCAGATAACGACCAACGTTATTAACATTGCGCTCGATTTCCTGTTCGTTTTCGGCTTCGGTTGGGGCGTTGCCGGTGTTGCGATGGCGGGCTTGATCGCAGATTTCGCCGGCCTCTCCATCGCCTTCTACGTCATCTTCAGGCGTCTCGGTTCGATCGGTGGCACGACGCATTGGAGCCGTGTTTTTGATGTTAGGCGTATGCGCCGGATGTTGGCGATCAATCGCGATATCTTCTTACGTACATTCTGCGTGGTATCGGTCTCTGCGATTTTTATCGCGCGTAGTGCCGAGCTGGGTGATTTGGAAGCTGCGGCTAATCAGATCTTATTGAACTTCCTGATGTTTACCTCCTTTGGCATAGACGGCTTGGCTTTTGCCGCGGAGGCAATGATCGGTGAGGCCATCGGCAGGAGAAACTTGTCGCGATTCCAGATCGCGGTGCGGGGCGTTTTGTTATGGACGGCTGTCTTCGCGGTGGTCAACACGGCGATCTATTGGCTGTTCGGACTATCGATCGTTTATCTTATGACCGATATTGAATCCGTGCGGCGGACGGCGGAACTTTATATCGCCTGGTCTATCGCTATGCCTATCGTTTCTTCATGGGCATTCACATTCGATGGGATATTTATTGGTGCGACCCGAACGCGGACGTTGCGGAATTCGATGTTTGCCGCTTTCGCCGTCTTTCTTGCCGTTGTCTTCGCGGTGTCGCCGTATATGGAAAACCACGGGCTATGGCTCGCGTTCTTCCTGTTTTTAACTTTGCGCGGAGCGATCTTAGCTTCGCTGTATCCGCGATTGAGACGAAGCCTTGAAGCAGTCGCGGTGGAGGACGGCAACCGCCTCTAGTTCCGCCGACCAGGCGAACTGATCGATGGGGGTGATCTGGTCAATGACGTAACCACCGTCGACCAAGGCGCGCAGATCACGGGCTAGGGTCGTCGGGTTGCAAGACACAGCGACAATCTTCGGGACCTTCGAAAGCGCCAGATACTCGGCTTGATCTTTTGCACCGGCGCGGGGTGGGTCGAACACCACCGCATCGAAGCGATTAAGTTCCTGTTCCGTCAGTGGAGAGCGGGCAAGATCTCGTTGTTCGGCCTTGAAGGAGAGCCCGGCGGCGGCGTGACGCATAGCAGTCACCATATCGTCGATTAATTCGAATGCGGTCACGTTCGCCGTTTCCGTCATTGGGAAGGAGAGGCTGCCGCAACCTGCATAAAGATCGGCTACCCGTTTGGCGTCGCCGATCGCGTCTCGGGCGAAATCCGAAATTGCTGTTTCACCCGCGGTACTGGGCTGCAAAAAGTACTTAATCGGTAAAGATACGTTCGCCGAACCAAATTTGATATTCGGCGCCCGGCGTTGGACCAATGGTTCACCGCCTTCCCGGTCCGACCAAGAAATCCGGGCCACGTCATTCGCCTCGGCGAAGGCCGCCAGTTTCTGACGCACGATCAGGTCGGGGCTATACATGGTACTCGATAGAAATAGAAGGTCGACGCCGGATTGCGTCTCCGTCATCCGAATATCTTGGGCATGGCGCGCCAGGTCCGTCGATCTAAGCAATTCCCTCAAGGTAGGCAGTAAAGCCGAAAGTGCCGGTCGAATTGCTGGGCAGGTGTCGATATCAACGATTTCTTTACTGCGTGTCTTGTGTAGTCCAAGGATCGGTTTTTCCCCGCGACCGATTGCAAATTCGACACGGCGTCGGTGCCCAGGTGAAATAGTGATAGTCGGATTTATGGCGATTTCATTAAAACCTCGATGCCGGAGCGCAGTAAGTAGTTGATCGGATTTGAACTTGGCGTTGGCGGAATGCGGTAAATGCTGCAGCGCGCAGCCGCCGCAGTCGCCGAAATGGCGGCATTCGGGATCGATACGCCCTGGTGCCATCTCTAGGGTTTGTTCGATGGTGGCGGTCCGCCCGTCGCCCCGCTTCGGACCGACCAAAGCGCGCACTCGATCCCCCGGCGCCGTATAGGGCACATAGACGGGCGTTCCGGATGGAAGGCGACCAATTCCATCGCCTTGAGCACCCAATCTCTCTATCGTGACCTCTTCGATAGAGGCTGAGGATCTTTTGCTGTTTCTATGTTTATTTTTGGACAAGTAAATAACTGTTCCGATTAACTTGCTTCTTAGTTATGATAATATTGCAGATTAAAGTAAAATGGGGATTCGCGCTATCGTTTTGGCGATAGAAGCGGCGAGTACATATGTCGTTTACGACCCTATTAGGTTGTCTAGCCCCTTAGTTCTGTGCCATTGCTGATTGGAGTTTCTGGCACCGGTGGCCGCATGGTCAGGGACTGATGTGGACGGAAGTGATTGTA
>CAXAGK010000116.1:0-9694 GCA_963968305.1 uncultured Rickettsiales bacterium
TGTATTGGGGCCTCGGCGCGCATATCGGCAGCGCCCGCTCCCAAAACACGCGCGGGCATCTATTGGGACATGTTATCGATCTGGGCAGCAGTTTCGACAATCAGAGTGTGCGCGGTTATCTCACCAACCGTCATCTACATTATCACTGCGATTCGGTTGATATCGTCGGCTTGCTTTGTTTGCGGAAGGCGAAAGAGGGTGGTTATAGCTCTATTGTCAGCTCGTACACGCTACATAACGAAATGTGGCGCCGTCGCCCGGACTTGGCGCGCGCGCTTTACGGTCCGATCGCGCGGGATCGGCGGGACGAAATTCCGCCTGGCCGAGGCCCCTGGTATGAGTTGCCGGTCTTTAATCACCACGAGGGTCGCCTCGCGATCAATTACCTGCGGACCCACATTGATATGTCGCAGCGCCACGAGGATGCGTTGCGGATGAGCGAGGAGGTCGTGGAAGGGCTCGATATGATGTACGAGCTGGCGAACAATCCGTCGTTGCATCTGACCATGCAGTTTGAACCCGGCGATATTCAGCTTTTGCACAATCATCAAGTATTGCACGACCGAACCGCGTATGAGGATTGGGAGGAAGAGGACCGCAAGCGTTACCTGCTGCGGCTCTGGCTGTCTCCGCCGGATGGAATCGATCTGCCGGAAGCTTTTGCGGGCCGGTACAACAGCGTTGAGGCAGGTAATCGCGGCGGTGTTAACGTGGCGGGTATGGAACGCCAGGGCCCCCTCACCCCCGCATAGGCGCACTCAATGCTATTTTTGGTCATCAGTACGCCTGAGCCCAAACGCCCGTCGGAAGTCCGTGAATACCGACAAAATTATTGGCCGTGGGCGCAGGACAAACTCGATCGTGGATTGGCGAAATCATTCTACGCGCGCACCGGACGCGGCGCGGTCGCATTGTTTGATGTCAGCTCGAACGAGGAGCTGCACGGCTTGCTGAACGAATGGGCGGAGATCGTCCCAGCCGAATTCGATATCTATCCTCTGATCGACCCGGAGGCGATCAAGTCTTTCCTCGCCAAAGATGCGGAATAGCGCGCCTCTCAAACAATTCCTTTTTCCTTGAGGGTGGATATCTCGTCCGCGCTCAGGTCCAGCAGTTCTTCGTAGACTTCGGCATTATGTTGACCGAGCGCGGGGCCAGCGCGTCGCACGGCACCCGGCGCGTCGCGTAATTTCGGGACAATCCCCTGCATGCGGATCGTGCCGAGTTCGCTGTCCTCCACCGCCACGATGTTCTCGCGTGCCGCATAATGGGGATCCTCGAAGGCATCCTTGGCGGTAAAGACGAGGCTGAACGCGACACCCTTTTCGCTGAGCAGTTGGGAGACGTTAGGGAATTCGTTTGCCGCGAACCACGCGGTGACAATTTCTTCTATGGCGTCCGCATTGGTCACGCGGTCGGCATTTGTGCGGAACCGAGCATCGTCGATCAAGTCGGCACGGTCCATTGCTTCGGCCATGCGTTCGAACACGCTCTGGGTCGAACAGGCCAACGACACCCATCTATCGTCATCTGTCCGGTAGACGCCGCTCGGCACCGCGTATTGGCTGCGATTGCCGGAGCGTTCCCGAACCGCGCCCAATTGATCGTATTCAATGACGAGGAATTCGAGGATGCGGTGCATTGATTCATAGAGCGACAGATCGATTTCCTCGCCGCGCGCCGCCGGATCGTTAAGGCGTCTATAGAGAGCCATCATGATGGAGAACGCACCGAAGACGCCGGTTATCCCGTCGGCGATGGGATAGCCAAGATGCAGCGGCGTGCGGTCGCTCTCGCCACACAGGGTGGTTAGACCGGACATCGCTTCGGCGACCCGGGCAAACCCGGCGTCGCGCGCTCGGGGGCCGGTTTGTCCGAAGCCACTGACCCGCAGCACCGTGAGGTCCGGATTGATGCGCCGTATTTCCTCAATCGGCAGGCCCCATTTAGCGAGGGTGCCGGGGCGAAAGTTTTCCACCAATACATCGAACTTGGGAAGCATCCGCTTGAGAATGTCCAATCCTTCCGGTGTCCGAATATCGAGGGTGATGCCACGTTTATTCCGGTTCGTCACCTTTCCCCACAGCGCCACGCCATTTTTGAACGGGGGCAGTGCGCGAACGCCATCTCCGCCGTTCGGCAATTCGATCTTCACGACATCAGCGCCGAAATCCGCCAACAGTGCGGAAGAAAGCGGTCCGGCGATAACAGTGGCGAGATCGAGAATACGTAATCCTTCGAGCGGCATCGGTGTCGGCATGGTGGGATCCTTTTCGGGGCGAGAGCGTTGGCAATTGAGCTAATCCGCGGAATCGGTTCTACCACGTGGGTGCGAGTGCTGGCCAAGCGCCGCACTCCGCTTATCTCCTATTCTAACGAATGACCCCCGTTTAACGAATGACCTTAGGGAAGGATGAGAACATGAGACGCTCCACCAAACTCCGCGAGTTGATGAAATCCGGAAAGACCATTGTGATTCCCGGCTGTTACAACGCTGTCAGCGGAAAGATTCTCGATAAAGTTGGATTTCCGGCGATCTACATGACCGGATACGGCACCTCGCTTTCTTTGACCGGCATGCCGGATTGTGGCCTGGCTACGATGACGGAGATGCATCTGAACGCGCGGTATATCTCCAATGCTGTCTCGGTGCCCGTAATTGCCGATGCGGACAACGGCTACGGCAACGCGATTAACGTGATTCGTACCGTGAAGGAATACATCCAGACCGGTGTCGCGGCGATTCATATCGAAGATCAGATCATTCCGAAACGCTGTGGCCATGTCGCCGGACGGCAGGTCATCCCGATCGAGGAAGCGGTTGGTAAATACGCGGCAGCGGATTACGCGCGTAAGGAAGTCGACGAGGACTTCGTCATCATCGCGCGGACCGATGCCCGCGGCGCCGTCGGCGGTGGATTGGATGACGCGATCAACCGTGCCAACGCTTACCTGAAGGCGGGCGCGGATGTAGCCTTCGTCGAAGGACCGAAGGACGTGGGTGAAGTGCAGCGCATCTGCGCCGAAGTCGAAGGTCCGATCATGTACAACCAGACAGGCATTTCGCCACGCTTCTCGGAAGAGGAAATGAATGAGCTCGGTATCGCCATGACGATCCTGCCGGGCGCCACTATGCGGATGCAGTTGATGGCGGTCTACGACCTGGCTGTGGAGTTGAAGCAAAGCGGCCCGTTGGTCGAGAAAGACTTCAGCGAGAAGTTTAACCAACACCCGCTCGGCGACTTTCACGGCTTTGCCGGTTTCGACCAGGTCATGGAATGGGAGCAACGTTTCATGGGCGAGGCCGAGTTGGCGAAATACGAAGGCACCCTCGGTCATCAGCCGAAGGCGGCCGAGTAGTGAGCGATTGTTAACCTGACTTACAGAGTGTATGCTAATTTGACATACACTCTGTAACTAAGAGTATTGAATATTGGATAAAACCCGGACGACAGTCAGAATAAGCGCGGATTTGCTCCAATTCGCAAAATTTGCCGACATAAACCTATCGAAAACGCTAGAGGGGGCGCTATCGGCCCTTCAAGTGGAAGAAGCAAAGCGGCTCTGGCTGGCCGAGAATACTGAGGCATTGGAAGACTATAATGACCGGATTGACCGCGACGGTGTCTTTGGAGAAGAGTTTCAGCGGTTCTAATGCCGCAGTTCGATGTTTATGCCAATCCTGGTCAAAATGCTGATCTCATACCGTTTTGTTTGATGTTCAAAGCGATATGCTTGATCCGCTTGATACGCGTCTGGTCGCGCCTTTGGTCGACGCGACGAGGGCGAAAGCAATGTCACGGCTCAATCCGGAATTTATTATAGAAGGTCGCCGTCTATTTTTGTCGACCCAGGAAATGAGCGGGTATCCACGGCGTGCATTGGGTGAACCTCTATTTAATCTCTCTCAACGGCGGGACGAGATTCTTGTGGCAATCGATTTTCTGATGCTCGGATTCTAACTGCCTGAGAGAGACTGCATTCACGCTAACTTTAGCGTTGTCTGTTCTAGCGTTACTGTATTCGGAAGGGGAAAATTTACGCCCTCAAATCGAGTGTCTCGGCGGTCAATGCTTCGACCAGGATTGCGCCGGTCAGGCGCGCCGCTTGGCGCATTTCGCTTTCGGCTACCTTGTCCCGTGTATCTTCACGCATCAGGACATAACGCAGGTGTGAGTCCGGAAGATCAAATCCAGATACCAGCCGGAACGCCGGGATGCCGCCCGCTGCAAAATTATAGTGATCTGAGTTGCGCATCAGAGCGTCGTGCGTCGCAAGCGGCACGGCGGCGGCTTCGGCAATGGGGCTCAAAAATGTGCCAATTTTTGGATATCCGCTGGTGATCGCGGTCAGGTGCAGGTTACCCGCCACGGAATCCAGATTAATGTTGAGGGCGATCTTATCGCGCTCAGCCGGGCTCAAGCTCTCGACATATTTTGCCGATCCCCAAAGCCCCCATTCCTCGACGTTGAACAGCATGATGCGGAGACCGCGGCGAAACCGGTCGCGGCGGCTTGCCAGTGTATGTGCCACGTGAAGCACTGTAGCCAAGCCCGTGGCGTTGTCCATTGCGCTTTCACCCAAGGGGTGACCATCAATATGTGCGCTAAGTACAATCCATTCATCAATCTCTCCTGGAATTTCCAGCACCAGGTTTTCTGCCACGCCGCCAGGAGATTCGGATGTGGATTCCAGGCATACGCGTGGATATCTGCCGGAGGTAGGGGCCAATTGCGCGGCTCCTTCGGCGGTGATGGCGAACGCCGGAATGTCTTCCGGCTGATTGCGCCCAGAGGAGCCGGATAACAGGCCCTTTCCATGTAAATGATTGGCGATCAGAAACGCCACCGCTCCCGCGGCGCGTGCTGCGGCGTACTTGTAGCTCCGGTGCAAGGTGTTCTCGGTGAACATGTACTCGTGGCGTACCAACGGGATGCGGCCTGCCAACTCTTTGGCACGGGACTCGAATTCCGACAACTCGCCCCGCCCCATGTCAACGACGTCGGCCTCGAGTCCGCCCGGCGGTGTCGATGGCGACCAGACGAGCGACAGGCATTCCAATTCGAGCGGGCTGGGTGTCAGTCGGGTGAGAGCGTGGGATTGGCGCGACCAGCCGTCATAGGCGGTCGAGATAACGTCGGGCGGCCGCCCGAACAAAGTCTCGATCCGTTGCTTGAGATGACGGACGGCCTGCTTTTCGCTTTCCGTGCCGGAAAAGCGCCCGCCAGTATCGCAAATGGCCTCAAATTCGACCATCAATGGTGCGGTATCGTCGAGGGCGTCGAGAATATCTTGCAACAAATCAGTCATCCCCGTCGGCTCCTACTTGGTATCCATAATCCCGCGCCGCCCCTTCCAGGGTGATCAAACCTAATTCCAAGTCACGGGCAATCAAGGCGCGCGGGCGGTCCGCTGGGTCACCGATACCGCCGCCGCCCGCCTGTACCAGCGTGATTTCGTCGCCGGGTGAGAGAACTTGTGAGCCCTTCGGGTGAACGGTCATGCCGTTGACTTGGTGCTGGCGAAGGCCGCCGTCTCCACCGCCAAGATATCCGGGCGGTGCGAATTCCGTCCGATTGGCCATGGAAAACACCGTCATCGGATTACCGGTGTCGTTCCGCAAGGTCATTCCCTGCCCGATCCCCCCACGCGACGCGCCTGGCCCGCCGCTGTCCGGTCGCAATCTCTTGCTGACCACGGTCATGCCGGTGATGGTCTCCCATACCTCGACCGGTACAGCCGCCATATTGGACGGGCCCGGCAGGCAATCCCGTCCGTCCTGACCTTCCATGGCACCGAACCCGCCGGACACGAAACAGATGGTCGAGACCGGGCGCCCATCCGGGTGGGTCGCTTGAATTGTGATCAGGTCCATCATTCCATTATCCGCCTGGATTTTTTGTGGCGCGGCTTCGGCGAGCGCGCCAAAGATCAGGCCCGGTACGAAATGGCCGATGGCATGGCGCCCGCCTGTGGGGAAGGGTGGTTGTGCGTTCAACAGACACCCTTCCGGTGCGCTGACGCTGACGGGTCGCGTCGCGCCCTCGTTATTGGGCAGGGTTGGAATAGTGATGCATTTGATTGAGTAGAGTGACATCGCGTTGGTGTAACAGAACGGCACGTTGATGCCGCGCCGCACGCAGCCACCCGTGCCGTCGAAATCGATTGAGACGGCGTCGTCGGTGACTTCAATCCGGCACGCGAGCGGGATCGGCTCGTCGATGGCCTCGATGAGAATGCGATTCTCGTAGATGCCGTTCTTGATCTCACCGATCTTGTCGCGCATTGCCTGTTCGGATTGCGTGCGGATCGCCAAGCTCAAGGGTGAGAGATTATCGATACCGTATTCGTCCATGAACTCCAGCAATTGGCGGCCGCCAACTTCGTTGCAGGTCACGTTCGCCATCAGATCGCCGATAGTCGCATCGGGCACCCGAACATTGGTGCGCACCAGATCGAGGATGAAAGGATCGACCGCACCCTCGCGGACGAGCTTGCAGATCGGTAAGCGCAGCCCTTCGTGGTAAATTTCGGTTGCCGCCGCGCCGAACCCCATGCCGCCGATATCCGGCAGATGTGTAATCGACATGGTATAGCCGACAATCTCCGGCCCCCGGAACACGGGCCGCATTACGTTGATGTCGAAAAGGTGGCCGGTCCCCATCCACGGATCGTTGGTGCAGACGACGTCGCCAGGCCGCAATGTCTCCGGCGGGAACTTCTCCAGCATGTAGTGTAAGGTGCGGGGTGCGGTGCCGATGAACACGGGCACGGAATAACTGCCTTGCGCCATTAGGCGACCTTCCCGATCCATCAACACCACGGTCAGGTCGTAGCTTTCCGAGACGATTGTGGAGAACGATGTGCGGACCAGGGTGGAGACGATCTCGTCGGCGATCGAGACTAGCCGGTCCCACAGGATACCGAGAGAGACAGCGTCATATTCATGCGTGCTCATATCCTAGTTCTCCAACTCGGCAATAACATTGAACGCGGCATCGACTGTGGCCCTGTAGCCTGGCGTGATCAGACAAGTGGATTCGCGCTCCTCAATGATGGCGGGGCCGGTGATCCGCGTGCCCGGTGTCAGGCGGTAGCGGTCGTAGACCGGCGTGTCTCGGTAACCGTCCGGCGCGAAATACACGGCGCGTGTTCCCTTTTGTGCGTCACCGCCCTCATTTTGCTCGATATCGTCGATGACGTACCCAGTCTCGAGGCCCGGATCGGGGCCGATGGCGGAGACTTTCCAATTCATGATCTCGAGCGGCGCGTCGAGAGTCGCAAAGGTATAGACCTCCGCATAACGGGTCTCGAACAGATTGCGCAGATTACCGAAAGCGACCGTAGGGTCTCCTTCCGGGAGGGTGACTTGAATCTCGTGGGTTTGCCCGAAATACCGGATGTCAATTTGCCGCGCGATTCGAATATCCGCATCGCTGACACCGGCCTCCTTCAAAAAGGCCGAGGCTTCCAGTACTAACGGCTCGAACATGCCGGCGAAGGTTCCGCCATCGATATCGTCCGCGACGACACGGCGCGACCGGGCGAGCTCGAACGCCAAGGGGCTCGCCAACAATCCGAGCGCCGAATAGACACCTGCTCCAATGGGGAAGACGACCCGCGGGATTTTGAGTTTTTCCGCGACCGGCATGGCATGCAACGGACCGGAACCACCAAAGGCGACCATACTGGCACCCCTGTAATCAAAACCGCGTTCGGCGGCATGAATACGAAACGCCCGCGCGATGTCCTCGCTGGCCGTGTCGTGTATGCCCCAGGCCGCGCGTTCGACCGAAAGGTCGAGCGGCTTGGCCACGGTCTCTTCTATTACGGTCTTGGCGGCGTCTCGGTCGAGCGGCATCTCGCCGCCGAGAAAGAAATCGGGATCGAGATAGCCCAACACCAGATTAGCGTCGCTGAGGGCCGCGTTCTCACCGCCTTGTTTGTAGCACGCGGGCCCTGGAACGGCACCGGCACTGCGCGGACCGACCTTTAACAATCCCCGGTCGTCGACGGCGGCAATCGATCCGCCGCCAGAGCCGATCTCGATCATATCTAGTACCGGGATGCGCAGTGGTAATCCGCTGCCGCGCCGAAATTCATGCACCCGGGCGACTTCCATCTGTTCCGTCTTCAGCGGCGCGAAGCCGCGCACCAATGCCCCCTTCGCCGTGGTCCCGCCAAGGTCGAAGGAGAGAATGTCCGGCAGATCCAAGGCACGGCCTTGTACCGCTGCCATCAGCATTCCGGCGGCCGGGCCTGACTCCAACAGCCGCACGGGAAACCGCCGCGCGGTCTCGGGCGCCAACATGCCACCGCTTGAGGTCATGATGTAGAGCCGACCGCCAAACCCCAGTCCGCCAAGCCCGCTTTCCAACCGTGCCAAATACCGGTCGGCCATTGGACGGGCATAGGCGTTGATGGCCGTCGTCGTCCATCGCTCATATTCCCGCATGTTTGGATAGACTTCCGCTGAGGTCGAGACGTAGAGATCGGGAAAATCTTTCCGCGCAATCTCCGCCACCGCCTGTTCGTGCGCTGGGTCGATATAGCTATGCAGGAAACAGATCGCGAGCGCCTCGATACGGTGGTCTTCCGCCAATTCCCGGATTGCAGTACGTGCTCCGTCTAGATCGACCGCCGTCTCGATGCGGCCGTCATAGTGGACGCGTTCGCGAACGCCGCGACGGAGGGGCCGGGGAACGATGGGGTCGGGATAGCGGATGCGCAGGTCGAACAGGTCGTATCGTTGCTCAAGGCCGGTGTCCATGATGTCGCCGAAACCATCGGTCACCAACATGCCGGTCAAAGCACCCCGCCGTTCGATTACCGCGTTGGTGACCAGGGTCGTGCCGTGGGCGATGGTTGAGACATCCTCGATGGCGACATTGTTCGCTGAAAGGATCGCGCCGACACCCTCGATGACGGCGGCGGATGGGTCTGCCGGTGTCGTGAGCTGCTTGTGGATCGCGAGTTTTCGCCCCGCTCCGTCGAGCAATGCGAAATCGGTAAACGTTCCCCCGATATCGACCCCAATTCGCCAGCTCATTCGTCGCCTCCCAGGACAGTCACTCTATCCAGTTGACTTCATCATGGGACCGGTCAAGTTTCCAGGCTGGAAACCCAGCGAAGAGCGACACGAATGACAGTTCTCTTCCGGCACGAACACCTTATTGAGTCCACGGCGCAATTGTTCGCGGCGGCAGGTCTCGACAGGCCCGTTGCACAAACTGTGGCCGAGATTCTCGTCGAAGCGGAGTTGCTCGGCTACGACACGCACGGCCTGCAATTCATTCCCGTCTATATCAAGAACATCGAAAATGGGGAGACCAAGCGGCAAGGCAAACCAGGCATTCTTCGGGATGGCGGGAATACGCTACTACTCGATGCGTTGGGCTTACCCGGGCAATGGGCGACGGTACAGGCGTTGGAAATGGCGCAGGCACGGCTTGCCGAACACGGGGACGTTATGGTTGTGGTCCGGAATTGCGCGAATATTTCCTGCCTCGCGGCCTATGCAAAACGCGCCGCGGATTTGGGTCTCTCGCCATTGTTGCGACTTCATCACCAACCCACGATGTCGTCGCACCTCCTGGCGGTAAACAGGGCCGCGTCTCCACCAATCCGATGGCTATTGGCATTCCAACTGAAGCGCACCCGATCTTGATCGATACCAGCACCGCCAGCGTGTCGA
>CAXAGK010000117.1:0-9672 GCA_963968305.1 uncultured Rickettsiales bacterium
CATTTAGGGTATCTTATCGAGCAAATACGCAATTTTCGAGAATTCCGTTGAACCTGATTGGCCGTTTCCCATCACAGGGCTACCTTGATGCGCGAATGGCCGCTACGGAACTTGAGGAGAGCATCATGGATTACAAAACGATCATTTTAGAGAAGCGCGACGGCGTCGCCTACATCACGCTGAATCGCCCCGACGAAGCCAATGCCCTCGATCTGGCAACCGCGACAGAATTACACGAAGCGGCGCTCGACTGCAATCAGGATGCTGGTGTTCGAGCCATACTTATTACCGCCAACGGCAAAATGTTTTGTGGCGGCGGCGACCTCAAATTCTTCCACGGATCGGACGGCAGTATTGAGAGTTTGCTAATGCAGGTCACGCTGCAGTTCCATCGCGCCATCTCGCTCTTCAACCGTATGGATGCGCCGGTCGTCATGGCCATAAACGGCACCGCCGCCGGGGGTGGTTTCAGTTTCGCGATCTCTGGCGACATCATCTTCGCCGCCGAATCTGCAAAGTTCGTCTCCGCCTATACCGCGGCCGGTCTCTCTCCCGACGGTAGTTCGACCTATCTGTTACCGCGCTATATCGGCTTGCGCCGCGCCAAGGAATTGATGCTGACCAACCGGGTATTGAGCGCCGATGAGGCCCGGGGCTGCGACCTCATCGACTATGTCGTGCCAGACGCTGAATTATTCGCAGCCGCTGACAAACAAGCCCGCGCCTTCGCTTCGGGACCGACCAAAGCATACGGCGCGGTAAAGCGCTTGCTCGACGGCAGCTTCAACGAAAGCCTCGAGACGCAAATGGAACTCGAATCGCGTTCGATCTCCAATCTGGCCGCCGGGACCGATGGTTCGGAAGGCATTGGAGCTTTCGTCGAAAAACGAAAACCAGCATTTAAGGGCGAGTAGGATTCGCACCCCAGCCGAAAGATCTACCGGACCACGAAATTTGCGCGGCTTATGGTTAACATCTACGGATATAGTCAAACCTCATTATTTGGCTATGATGGACCAATCATTTAGACGGGCGGGGCTTACATTGGCCAATGGCTGAGCCAAATTTCGGCGACATTTCGGTCGTGTTGGGGGACCCAAAGTCGGAAACAAGACGATTGATTCGCGGCGCAATGATGGCCTCCGGCTATCGCGACATACGCGAGTGTCTGGACGTGAAGGAGCTCGAGAATAATCTAGCTTCCAGCGTACCTCCGGACTTGGTTATCACCGATACCAAGATGCCAGGCGGCGATATTTTCAGCGTCATTTCCAAACTCAGGCGCGGTGAAATTGGCGACAATCCTTTTGTGCCGGTTATTATGCTCACCTGGGATGCCAATGCGGACATCATCCGCAAAGCGGCCGGATGCGGTGTCGACGATATTCTGGCCGCGCCAATCTCGCCTTCGGATCTATTCGGCCGAATCAAAGCACTAGTGGCGCGGCGCAAACCGTTCGTGGTCACGAGTGATTATATCGGCCCCGACCGACGCCGAGACGCCGTACGTGGCGGACCAGACAGTATTCCACTTATCGATGTGCCAAACACTCTCCGTTCAAAAGCAAAGGGCGAACCGATTAGCGTCGCCGATTTGAAGGCTGCTGTCGGCCAAGTCATGACGGAGATCAACGACCAACGACTGGTGCGGCACTCCTATCAGATCAATTTCCTGGTCGGCATGATTCTGCCAGCCTATCAAGAGGGTAAGGTCCCGCCGGAAATCCGCGTGCATGTGACCCGATTGTCGGATGTCGCCGCCGAAGTCGAAGGGCGTCTCGCAGGATCACGGTTTGAACATGTTGGTGAACTGAGCCGAACCATGAGTAGTGTCGCGCAATCCATTCGCGAAAATTGGCGTGAGCCCAACCGTAAGGATGTGGAACTTCTGAAGCCATTGTCGCAATCCATCTTGGCCGGTTTCAATCCGGACAAGGATTCAAGCGATATGGCGGGTGAGATCAACTCAATGGTCTCGAAATTCTCCGGCAAGGTGAACGAAGAAGCGCGCCGGGAAATAGAAGACGCAGCTAAATAATAACTGAACAGTCAATTTTTCTTCCGATCCCTGACGGCTTTTCCGAATGCTCGAAACAGCGCGCGGTTAATCGGGTTTGTCTGCGGATCGTGCTCGGCGTGCCATTGCACACCCAAGGCGAAACCCGCCGCATCAGCGATTCGGACGGCCTCGATCGTGCCGTCTTCCGCCAACCCTTCCACCACGATGCGTTCGCCCGGCTCCGTTATGGCCTGCCCATGGAGCGAGTTAACGCGGATTGTCTCGCATCCGAATATTTGTGCAAAGACACCGTCACTGGTTAGGCGGACTTCATGGCGGTCCGTAAAGACGACCTTGGGGTCGGGATGGAAATCACCGTTCTCCAACCTTGGTGCACGGTGGTTCATCCTGCCCGGCAAATCACGAATTTCCGGATGGAGTGTACTTCCAAAGGCGACACCCATCTCCTGTATGCCGCGGCAAATCCCAAAAATGGGGACCCCTTTCTCAACACAAGCCCTTGTTACTTCCAGCGCCACCGCATCCCGGTCCTGATCGTAAGGCTCGTGGCTCACGTGCGGTTCGACGCCGAAATGCGATGGATGAACATTCGCTCGCCCGCCGGTGAGCATGACGCCGTCAACGCAATCCAATAGAGAGCCAACATCCGTTATGTCTGGCGCGCCAGCAAAAATAATGGGCAAGGCATCGGCAACTTCGGACACCGCGCGCAGATTCCGTTCTCCGACTCGTTGTACGGGACGACGTTCATTGATGAGAAATCTGGATCCGATGATCCCGACAACAGGCTTTGACATCGATTGGATTGGGTTTCTTTTGCTAAGGAAGTTTCAGAGTTGGAAATGGGTACAACTGTTTACTCGACGATTCGATGCAAAAACAGCCTTAGACGTAGGAATCTGATTTCCTACATTCCCATCCGGTCCTTCATCCCATACCAGAAATAGACCATTGGCAGGAACCATGGCCGCCCAAAGTAGAGTGGCTTAGTGACGAAATCATCCGCCGCAAACGCGGTCTCCGCCTCCGCATTGCCAGCGATGGAATGCGCCGCCTTCATGCCGAGCCATCGTGCCCAGACGACGCCAGAGCCACAAAAACCAGTCGCGTAATGGACACCTTCGTTGACCACGAGCTTCGGCATGTAGTCAAATGTGAAACCCGTATAGCCCCACCAAGAGTGGGTCAGACCGACATCCTTTAATTCCGGAAAGATTTCGACCAGAACCTTTTTCAGATGCCGGGATTTCTTGACTGAATCGTCAGTAATCGTTCCCGCCTTGCCGCCAAAGACGATGCGCGTGCCGTCCGGCGAAGGGCGGAAATAGTTATAGAGATTGCGGCTCTCGCCGAGCATCCGCTTCTTCGGCATCAAACGATCCATGACTTCGGGGGAAAGCGTCTCCGTCGCGATGATTTGGCTTGGAATTGGAATGACGCGGCGTTGTAGCCAGGGAGTCGCTTTGCCCGTATAGCCATTGGTCGCGACGACGACGTTTCGCGCCCGGATCGTACCCCGGCTGGTCCGCACCTCGAAGCGATCACCATCGCGTTGGATGCCCGTCACCTTTGTCCGGTTTTGCACATCTACCCCTGCTTCCAAGACACGTTCCAGCATACCCTGATGCAGTTTGCCGGGGTGGACGCCGTGGATGTCCGGGCGAATCTGTCCACCGAAATAGAGGTCGCTGCCGATCTCGTCATGTTGTTCGGCTTTCGGCACCATATAAGCACCAGTATCCAGGTGTTTGTTCAGGAATTCCGCCTCACGGGCCATGCTCTCGTAGTGCTTCGGACGATTTGCACCAGTCCAGCGGCCGACCTCTTGGTAGTCGCATTCGATGTTTTCTTGTTCGACGAAGCGTTTCAGATCTTCGCGCGCAGCATCGCCTTCGCCATAGATCGTCTTCGCACGTTCCACGCCATAGGTCTTCACCATGGTGCTGAACGTCATGCGTAGATTGCCGCTGGCAATACCGCCGTTGCGGCTAGACGCCCCCTCACCTGGGCGGTCCTTTTCCAACACGGTGACTTTCCGCCCGGCTCGCGCCAACACAAGGGCCGCGCTCGATCCGGCAAACCCAGAACCAACGATTGCGACGTCTGTCTCCGTCGGCAGCGGCTTCTCTTCGAGTTCACGGCGCGGGGCCGCCTCCCACCAAAAAGGATCGAGATCGAGATTTTGACTCATTTCTAAACTCCTTCGCGCGAAAAATCTGCCTGGCCTAAGCATAACCAAGACATACGGTGGTTCCCAGCCACCGTTGAGACATACTCCCTCCCTCAGACTAGCGGTGGCTTTCGAGCCGCCGCTTTTTTCTGTCGCTACGTTAATAGCGCGGGTCGGTGACCTCGGCATGTTGGCTCAAACGCGGCATCACGTCTTCGGCAAGACGGCGCATGGAGCCTCGCCATAAATCCTTGTCGTCCCAATCGTGCCCGGTCATGAGTAAAGTGCCGAAGGGCCCAACTTCTTCGCGATAGGCGATCAAACGATCCAGAACCGTGTCCGCATCCCCGGCGATCACTTGATCTTCCAGCGCTTCATTCACCCGAGCGGCGACAAACTCTTCCCGCTCCTGCACGGTCGCGTCCATCATATTTCGCTTGGCCTCGAGGGTCCGAAGATAGTGGAAGTAATGCCTGAATCCGCCTTCCGCTTGCGACACGTATTCGTCTGCTTGCGCATTGCTCTCCGCCACCAACACGCTGCGACCGGCGCGCCAATTCTCCGGATCGGGCCGCTTGCCGAGAAGCTCCCGCTGATTGCAGTAATCCTCCCACTGGCTCTTGATGAAACCGGAGGGTACGAAATTACCGGATATCGGAATCCAATCGCGTTCTGCCAAGAGTTTAGAGGCACCTGATTTCGGGCTCCGCATCGCATAGGCGATGGGTGGTTTCGGTTGCTGCAACGGCTTCGGCATGCGCCCGACACCCACACCATCCTCGATGAAATCATTTAAGGTGACATTCCAGAACTCGCCCTTGAATTCTATCGGCGCGTCCTGGGTCCAGAGCATCTCCATGATATCGACGCATTCCACCATCATCTCGTAGGAGCGGTCGCGGTCGATCCCAAAGATTTCGGAATCGCTAATCAACCCACCGGGCCCTATACCCACCAATGTCCGCCCACCACTGAGCTGATCGAACATGGCGATCTGCATGCCGAGTTTGACTGGGTGATGGTACGAGAGATTGAGGACCGCGGTGCCAAACTTGATGTTCTTGGTCTGATGTATCACCGTCGCCAAAAACAGATAGGGATCAGTGATTGGCTCGGAGACGGAGGTCTGATGTTCACCGATCCAGGCCTCACTAAAACCGAGTTGGTCGGCGAGAATTACCGCTTCCCGATTCTCCTCCATGACTTCCCGATACACCCGCTCCTTGGGATGTAACGGCATCGCGAAATATCCGAGATGAACCACGGCTTTCTCTCCTAACTAATCCATTTGGAATGAGGGTAGCGCTGGCCCATATCCCGGCAATCTATCCCGAATACACCGCGTCTATGAGCTGCGGTCCGTCCGCCGCCAGCGCCGCTTCCAGCTTTGCCGTGAAGTCCTCCGCCGTCTCCGCGCGGTGACCTTCCATACCCATGCCCCGGGCCAGATGCGCCCAATCGATGTCGGGATTGCCGATATCGAATAGGCTCTCCGCCTTGGGGCCGAGCTCGTTGGCGCCGGTCTTGAAATATTCGTATTCCAAAATTTTGTAACGCCGGTTGGTCAAGATGACAGTGACGATATCCAGCCCTTCACGGGCATGTGTCCAGAGCGCCTGGTTCGTATACATACCGCCGCCATCGGACTGAATGCAGATAACCTTGCGGTCCGGGCAGGCAACCGCTGCGCCGGTCGCAACCGGAATCGCTTGACCGATGGAGCCACCCGTCAGGCTGAGCCAATCATGGGGCGCGCACCCTCTCGTCGCGCCGAATATTGGCCCACCGGACGTCGTCAGTTCGGCGGACACAATAGCGTTTTCCGGCATCAACGCGCCAATGGCCGCGCCGACACTTTTGGGGTTGAGCGCACCGGTCGGCCTCCCTGGCACCATGCTATTGTATGATTGACCGGGCGCGGTCGCATCCAACGCCTTGGCCAGCGTTTCCAATGCATCCTCCGCATCGTCCGCCGGACCCGCCAACACATGTGTCGGGACACCTTCCGGGATTAACATGCTGGGATAACCTTCATAGGCCAGATAGGCGACCGGCGGCTTAGTTCCGGCTAGGATGACGTTCTTGGCGGAGCCCAATGTCTCCAACGCGATCGGTTGATCGCCCGGCAACGGGCCGTAATGTCCGCGCCCCACCCCCCGCGCGGTTCGGGCGGCAAAGACCTCGACCATCAACCGGCAACCCGTCTTGGCGACGATGCGGTTGGCGGCGGCCAGACCGCGCTCCGACAGGCCCGTGCCGTTGAGCAACATGATGGCGGTGTCGTCACCGGCGATGGCGGCGGCGATCTTTTCGATCTCTTGATCGGAAGCTCGGCCACGCGGTTTCACGGGTGCCGGGGTCGCCGGAGTGGCATCGCTGCCCCAGGTCGCATCTTGCGGCACGATCAACGTCGCGACCTGTCCTTCGCGCGCGGCGGCGACCGCATCGATCGCGTCCTGTCCGATCGTGCTCGGGCTGCTCGCCCGTCGCACCCAGCCGGAGATCGCCGTGGCCAAACCTTCGAGATTGGCGGAGAGCAACGGATCGTGAGGGCTATGATAGCTCGGGTAGTCACCGGCGATACTGACAACGGGGCTATAAGCGCGCTTAGCATTGTGCAGGTTCGCCAATCCATTGGCCAGACCGGGACCTACATGCAGCAAAGTCGCCGCGGGCTTTCCAGTCATCCGGGCGTAGCCGTCCGCCGCGCCCGTACAGACACCCTCGAACAGACCCAGGATCGGGCGGAATTCCGGCACCGCGTCGAATTCCTTGATGATTTCCATCTCGGTCGAGCCGGGGTTGGTGAAGACGTGGTCCACGCCGGCGGCGACCAGGCTGCGGATAAGACTTTCTGCGCCGTTCATGTGTGCCTCGTATGTCTCTGTCAGAGGGTGAAGTTCTTTGCGGTCTCGCGTAGTTCAAATTTTTGAATCTTGCCACTCGCCGTACGTGGGAATTCATCGACTAGTTCAAGCTTCTCGGGAAGGTAGGTCTTCGACATGCCGCTCGCGAGCAGATGCTCGATCATGGCGTCGAAAGTGAAATTGGCACCAGGCTTGGTCTGCACGAAAGCGCAGGACCGCTCACCCAACCGTTCGTCAGGCATCGCGACGATGGCGACTGCCTCCACTGATGGATGTCGGTAGAGTTGATCCTCGACCTCAACCACGGGAATGTTCTCGCCACCCCGGATAACGATATCCTTGGCGCGCCCGACGATGCGGATGTAGCCGTCTGCGTCGATCCGCGCCAGGTCGCCGGTCTCGAACCAACCGTCGTAGGATTCGTATGCATCGGGGCGCTTCAAATACCCAACGAACATGCCGACGCTTTGAGCTTGCAACCGACCTTCAGTATCGGGCGGTACGGGATTGCCTTCGTCATCCACGATCCGGACCGCCATATTCTCGACCGCCGCACCATCCGTATTGAAGATCTTCTCGTCCGGGTCGCCGGGCCGCGTCGTGGTGACGAGGCCATTCTCCGTCATACCCCAGCCGGAGAGAATTTGCGCGCCAAGACGCCGTGTCGCGGTCTCCACCAGGATGCGCGGGATAGGGGCACCTGCGGAACAGAACATGCGAAAGGAACTGACGTCACACACATCGAGCACTGGTGAATTGGCGAGGTCCGCCAGGAACGGCGTCGACGCCATGGCGTAGGTCACACGCTCATCATTGATGCGCCGCGCCGCCACTTCCGCCGACCAGATATCCTGCAACACCAGCTTCGTGCCCAAGGTAAAAGCCATCACCATGCCGTAAAGAAAGCCTGTCTGATGAGCCATTGGCGACGGCATGAAAACGACGTCGTCCGAGGTCAGGCCCAACCGGTCGCGGCCCGCTTCGACCGTACTCAAAAGCGTGTTGCTAGTATGGAGCACGCCTTTCGGCACACCCGAGGTGCCGGAGGTGTATAGCAATTCGATAATGTCGTTCGGTTCGGGACGGCGCTCAGCAAACAACGCGTCGCCGTCGACCTCTTCCTCCCAGCGCCGGTCGATGAACTGCGCCTCGAATGAGGCATCGCCCTCACCACCCAGGATAAAGATATGCTCGAGCTGCGGTAGGTTTGGGCGCAATTTCTCGATCATTGCTTGGTGATCGAAATTGCGAAAAATCTTCGGCGCGATAAAAACTTTCGTCTCCGCGTAATCCAGCATGAAGGAGAGTTCGCGTTGTCGAAATATCGGCATCACCGGATTGGTGATCGCGCCAATATGCAGGCAGGCGAGATGCAGTGCCGCAAACTCCCACCAATTCGGCATCTGGAAGGAGACGACTTCACCCTTCTCAACTCCTAAATCCGCAAGACCGATGGCGATACGCCGGGCATAGCGGCGGAGTTGGCTGTAGGAGACGCTCTCCGTCCGCCCCCGCATGCTGTTGAGGCCGTTGATCGCGACCGCATCCGGTTTCTCTTCTGCCCAGCGGTCCACGCGGTCGAGCAGCAGCCCCCGCGGCCACAGACCCTGCCTATTCATCTCGTCGATTCGATCCTGCGTTAGGATCGTCATCGTCTCCAACGCCACGATGCTATTCTCCCCCATTTACTCAAAAGACGAAGTTATCGCGATGCCACGCGAGGAAAAGCGGGCGAAGTTTAATCAGGACGCGAGAAGTTGCGCGATATGCTTCACTACGGCAGCGGGCTGTTCTTGTTGCACCCAATGTCCGGCACCGGGCAAAAGGTGGACGCCAGACATACGGGGACAGACCCGCTCTTGCATCGCTTCCACTGCACCGGGGCTCTGATAGACGCCCCAGTCATTCTCGCCGGAAATGAAAATCGATGGGACGTCAATGGTCCTGCCCGAAAATAGACGGAGACCAGCCGTCAACGCCGCGTCCAAGCGGCCCCGGTACCAGTTCAATCCCCCCTGGAACCCGGTCCGGCTGTACTCCGCGGCGTAGAACGCAAGCTCGTCATCCGGCAGCCATTCGCAGGTTGCAATTTCTTCTGCCGTAGGCATGAAGGTTGCCGCCGTCTCCGCCATCGTCGCGTCCCTATCCATGATGTAATAGGTGGGCATTTCCGCGAGACTATCCGCCGCCCACGCGGCGAGGCGGTGCGGGTCGTTGCCCGGCCAATCGGCGCTCTTGCCGTGAAAGTATCCGCGCAGGAGGTCGGCCATGCCTTGGGCACAATGCAGCATGTCCGCATTGGCGGACCTCGTACTGTAATACCTGTGATAGTGCTTGCGGGGCCGGGAGAGCGACGCCAGTTCAGCATCGATATCGCCGCGCCCAGCGCTCCCTGGCACCGCAGCGGAATCACCGTCGGTATTGTACGGAAAAGCCGGCGGACCGGAGAACGGCGCGCTCATAATGGCGACCTTGCGAAAGACGTCGGGTCGGATGAGCGCGCAGTACGCAGCGACGGATGCGCCGAAATCGTGCCCAATGACGGCCGCGACCGCCTCATATCCAAGCGCCCGCACCAATGCCAATGCGTCGCGTGTCAGGTTCAGCATGCCGTA
>CAXAGK010000118.1:0-9658 GCA_963968305.1 uncultured Rickettsiales bacterium
TTCAAGAACATTCCAATTACGGGTCAGCCGTTTTGGTCGATTGTCTGACCTTGTGGCTCAGCAATTTGATGACACTCTCCCGCGACATCGAACAAGAAACCCACGAATTGACGGCGACACTCCCCAATCTCAACGGGCCCGTTGTCTTCGTGACCAACGAAGTCGGACTGGGCATCGTGCCCGCTAACGAGCTGGCCCGCACATTTCGCGATCACGCCGGTCGCCTGAACCAAGCCGTGGCCCAGGCTTCGGAACACGTGGTGATGATGATCTCCGGCCTCCCCATGACTCTCAAACCGAACGGATAACACATGTCGGAACACAAAAAGATCCCCGCAACCGTCGTGACTGGCTTTCTCGGCGCCGGTAAAACGACTCTGATTCGGCATCTGCTGGAAACCGCGAACGGCAAACGCTTGGCGTTAATCATTAATGAATTCGGCGATATCGGCGTCGATGGCGAGGTCCTTAAGGCCTGCGGCAGCGAGACCTGTGGTGAGGAAGACATCGTCGAACTCGCCAACGGCTGCCTGTGCTGCACTGTCGCCGACGATTTTATCCCCACCATCGAAGCCTTGCTCGCGCGCGACCCACAGCCAGATCATATCATCATTGAGACATCAGGGTTAGCCCTGCCGAAACCTTTGGTACGCGCTTTCGGATGGCCGGAAATCCGCACACGCCTGACCGTGGACGGGGTCGTCGCCGTTGTGGATGGCCCCGCCGTCGCTTCCGGACTTTTCGCCGCCGATCCGGACGCCGTTCAAGCCCAACGAGAAGCCGACGAAGCACTGGATCACGACAGCCCGTTGGAAGAAGTGTTCGAGGATCAGGTCGATTGTGCCGATCTCGTGATTGTCAACAAGACAGACGAGATGACACCTGAAGTTTTGGGCGCGACGTCGCGCGAGTTGCGGGCCAAGTTGCGCCCCTCCGTCAAGATGATTGAAACCAGCCATGCGGCCATCGACGCCGAAATTTTATTGGGCCTGACCGCCGCCGCGGAAGACGATCTGGATGCTCGTCCGTCCCATCATGATGATGAGGACGACCACGAGCATGACGATTTCGACAGCTTCGTCGTCGAGCTGCCGGAACTGGCATCACCCGATATTCTGACGGACCGCATCGAAACTCTGTTTGCCCAACACGACGTCCTTCGCCTGAAGGGCTTTGCCGCCATCGCTGGCAAAGACATGCGGCTGCTCGTGCAAGGCGTCGGGACTCGCCTCAACAGCTATTTCGACCGCGATTGGCGCGCGGATGAAGCCCGCCGCACGAGACTGGTGGTGATCGGCCTACATGGCCTAGATAAAGCGGGCATCGAGGCAATCTTGCAAGACGACATCGGAGCGGCGGCCTAGCCCATGCACCTTCTGGCGGCACAACCGGGACAGATCGTCGACGGCAGTGAGGCCGTCGATCTTGGACAGAGCCCGGGCGAGATCGTGTTCATCTCCGCCGCTGATACAGAACTCGCATGCCTGGCCGACCTCCGAGCTGGGATGGATGATGATTTCCCGACGCTGCGCCTCGCCAACCTGATGTCACTCTCCCACAACATGTCGGTTGACCTCTACGTCGACGCAGTCATCCAACACGCAAAGCTGGTCATTGTACGATGCCTGGGAGGAGCCGGATACTGGCCGTATGGGATCGAGAGAATTGCCGAGACCTGCCGCAACCGGAATATCGCGCTGGCACTGCTCCCCGGCGACGATCAACCCGATGCCACGCTCGACGGCTTCAGCACGCTTAAACACGAAGCGCGACACCGGCTCTGGCAATACCGCATCCATGGGGGTGTGGAAAACGACCGCAACTTCCTGCGTTTTGCCGCCACTTTGATCGGCCATACGACGGACTGGAATCCACCACGTCAGTTGTTGCGCGCTGGGTTGTATTGGCCCGACCTGGAAACACCAGATATCAGCGCGTTGCGCGACGTTTGGCGAAATGCCGCACCAGTCGCCGTAGTCACTTTCTATAAGGCTCTGGTGCAGGCAGGCACTCTAGCACCCATCGATGCACTAATCGACGCGCTCTCCGTACGCGGGGTCAATCCGCTTCCCATATATATCTCTAGCCTCAAGGACCCTGTCTCGGTCGAACTGCTGACGTCCATTTGCGAAGGGATCGCGCCGTCGATCGTCTTGAACGCAACCGGGTTCGCCGTCTCGCAACCGGGAGCGCCGAGAACGGAGACCGCCTTCGACACTATGGGATGTCCCGTATTGCAGATTGTCCTGGGGGGCTCGACGCACGCCAGTTGGGAATCCAATGTCCAGGGATTATCGCCCAAGGATTTGGCAATGAATGTGGTGCTGCCGGAAGTTGACGGTAGAATTCTCGCCCGCGCCATCTCCTTTAAATCGGAAGCACGCTACGATCCCAAAACGGAAATCTCCGTGGCGTATCATGAAGCGGTGCCGGATCGCGTCGACTTCACCGCCGACCTTGCAGCGCGTTGGGTCCAGCTCTCCCAGACACCGGCACAAGACAGACGAATCGCCATCGTTCTCGCCAATTACCCAAACAAGGACGGTCGGCTCGGCAACGGCGTCGGGCTCGACACGCCAGCCAGCGCCATCAACGTTTTGAATTCTCTGGCCCACCATGATTACACCGTCGACGGTATTCCGAGCGACGGAAATGCCTTGATGCAGAAACTCTCCGCCGGACCGACCAACGCGCTAGACCGGCGACACCAGCGCAAAGGGGGTGTCCGTCTATCGCAATTGGAATACCAAACGCATTTCGACACACTACCGGAAAGCGTGCGCCACAAGGTAAGCAAGCGTTGGGGCGCCCCCGCGACCGACCCCTTCGTCATCGGCGCCGATTTCCTGCTCCCGGTTCTCGAACTCGGCAATATCGTGGTCGCGATCCAACCGGCACGCGGTTACAACATCGACCCGGCGGAAAGTTATCATGATCCCGACTTGGTTCCGCCACATGGCTATATCGCCTTCTATGCCTGGCTACGGAAATCCTATGACGCCCATGCGGTGATCCATCTCGGCAAGCACGGCAATCTCGAGTGGCTGCCAGGCAAAGCCGTCGCTTTGTCTGAGGACTGCTTTCCCGAGGCGGTCTTCGGCGCGATGCCGCATCTCTATCCCTTTATCGTCAACGATCCGGGCGAAGGTGCGCAAGCGAAGCGGCGAACCTCCGCCGTCATCATCGATCATCTGACACCGCCCCTCACCCGTGCTGAATCATACGGTCCACTAAAGGATTTGGAGGCGCTGGTTGACGAATATTACGAAGCTGCCGGTATCGACCCACGCCGGATTGAACTCTTACGCACCCAGATTCTCGACCTCGCGCAGGCCACCGGCCTCGACAAGGACACCGGTATGGTGGCTGAGGAAGAACCGGCATCCGCCCTCGCCAAGCTCGACAATTATCTCTGCGAATTGAAGGAAATGCAGATCCGGAACGGTCTGCATGTATTCGGCGACTCGCCCGACGGAACGTTGCGCAACGACCTGTTGGTCGCTCTCACCAGGATTCCGCGAAACGCGGGCGCAGCAGGTGACGCGTCGCTGATCCGGGCGCTCGCTACCGACCTCCAACTAGCAGATTTCGACCCGCTCGATTGCGAAATGGCAGCCGACTGGATGGGTTTGCGCCCAGACGCATTGAATCTCGGCGAAGATACTTGGCGGTCGGCTGGCGACACAGTCGAACGCTTGGAGGCGCTTGCCCTTCGGCTGGTGCGCGGCGATGCAGTGCCGGCGGCCCATTGGCAACACACCCTTGACGTGCTGACCGAAATTCAGGAACAGGTGGCGCCCTCCGTAGATCAAAGCGGCAGGGCTGAAATTGAAGCAATATTGACCGGACTTGACGGTAAGTTCGTTATCCCCGGCCCGTCCGGCGCACCAACGCGGGGACGCCTCGATGTGCTGCCGACGGGTCGAAATTTTTATTCCGTCGACAATCGCACCGTCCCGACCCCCGCGGCTTGGCTACTTGGCTGGAAATCGGCCGACCTGCTTATCGCCCACCATCGCCAAACCCAAGGTGCCTGGCCCCGCACCATCGTGCTGTCAGCTTGGGGCACCTCTAACATGCGAACCGGCGGCGAAGATATCGCTCAGGCACTAGCGCTGATGGGCGTGCGACCGCAATGGGACAACGCCTCGCGGCGGGTGACCGGGTTTGAAATTCTGCCACTCGACACCTTGGACCGGCCCCGGGTCGATGTGACCTTGCGCATTTCCGGCTTCTTCCGTGACGCCTTTCCAGCGCAGATCGATCTATTTGATTCCGCCGTCCGCGACGTCGCCGCCTTGGACGAGTCGGAAGCTGATAACCCGTTGGCGGCGCGAACACGGATCGAGCAAGAACGCTTGATCGCTGACGGCGTAGACGAGAGCATCGCGGCGAAGCGCGCCGGGCATCGCATTTTTGGATCGAAACCGGGCTCCTATGGTGCCGGTCTGCAAGCCTTGATCGACGAGCGCGGCTGGGAGAGCGAGGGCGATCTCGCCCGCGCCTATATCGCCTGGGGTGGATATGCCTATGGCGGGGGCGCTGAAGGAACAGCAGAACACCGCTTATTCGAGGAACGCCTGAGCCGCGTCGAGGCGGTCGTCCACAATCAAGACAATCGGGAACACGACCTGCTGGATTCGGACGATTACTATCAGTTCGAAGGGGGCGCCACGACGGCGGTCCGCCATTTATCGGGACAACAACCAGCGATCTATCACAACGATCACTCGCGTCCCGAATCACCGAGGATCCGCACGTTGGAAGACGAGATCGGCCGCGTCGTGCGCGCCCGCGTCGTCAACCCGAAGTGGATTTCAGGCGTGATGCGTCACGGTTACAAAGGTGCCTTTGAGATGGCAGCGACCGTCGACTACCTCTTCGCCTTTGCCGCGACCGCGCGTGTCGTACAGGACCATCATTTCGATTTGGTCTACGATGCCTATCTCGGTGACAATGAGGTGCGGCAATTCCTGATCGACAATAACCCGGCCGCCGCAAAAGAGATTGCCGAACGATTGATCGAGGCCCAGGAAAGAGGCCTCTGGAAACCGCGTTCGAACGCCGGCCGAGCGCTATTGGAAGAATTAGCGGACGACAACTTGAGGGCCGTATCATGAGCGACAAATCGCAAGATGAAATCAACGAACGCGCCAACGAAAAATCACGCAAGCGCAAGGAAGCGCGCGACCGGATGCTGGCGACAAAAACCATCGAGAAGGGTTTGCTGATCGTCCATACGGGTAAGGGCAAAGGCAAATCGACCGCTGCCTTTGGCTTGGTCATGCGGGCACTCGGCCATGGTATGCGGATCGGTATCATCCAGTTCGTGAAAGGCAAATGGGAGACAGGCGAACGGGACGTCTTGGATAAATTTCCAGATCTAGTAACCATTCGTACCATGGGTGAGGGCTTCACCTGGGAGACCCAAGACCGTGGCCGCGACATCGCCGCCGCGGAGACCGCATGGGAAGCCGCGAAGGAAATGATCAACGCGAGCTGGGGGCCCGATCCGAAATACGATCTCATCCTGTTGGACGAGCTCAACATCGTACTGCGTTACGACTACATCCCGCTTGACGATGTCGTTGCCTTCCTCACCGCGAAACCGGAGGACCTGCACGTGATCGTCACCGGCCGCAATGCCAAGGAACCGTTGATCGAAGTCGCAGACCTAGTGACGGAAATGACGATGGTGAAGCATCCGTTCCGAGCCGGAGTCAAAGCACAGAAGGGCATCGAGTTCTAATTTATGGCCGCGATTATGATCCAGGGTACGAGCTCCGACGCTGGCAAATCGCTGGTGACGGCCGGACTCTGCCGGGCGTTCACCAATCGCGGCCTCAAAGTGCGGCCCTTCAAACCGCAGAACATGTCGAATAACGCAGCGGTCACGCCAGATGGTGGTGAAATAGGACGCGCCCAGGCATTGCAGGCCCGTGCCTGCCGGTCAGAACCCAACGTCGACATGAACCCCATTCTTCTAAAACCGCAAACCGATGTGGGCTCACAATTGATCGTGCGGGGAAAAGTGCGGCGCAACACAACGGCGCGCGAATATTACACCTTGAAAGACGAGTTGCTGCCGGTCGCCACCGAGAGTTTCGAGCGCCTCGAATCCGATTGTGATCTGGTCGTTGCCGAAGGTGCTGGTAGTCCGGCTGAAGTCAATCTGCGTCATGCGGACATCGCGAATATGGGTTTCGCCGTCCCGACTAAAACGCCAGTCGTTCTGGTCGGCGACATCGAACGCGGCGGTGTCATCGCCAGCGTGCTCGGCACCTGGCATCTTTTGGAGAGCGATGAACGCGCTTTGCTTGCGGGTTACATCGTCAACAAGTTCCGCGGCGATCCATCGCTTTTCGATAACGGTTTGGCGCGCATTACTCAGGATACGGGACTGCGCAGCTTCGGTGTCCTGCCGTGGTTCGAGGATGCGAGAAAGCTACCCGCCGAAGACGCCTTGGCCCTCGGTCGGTACGGCGGGGAGCGTGCCGGACAGATCAAAATCGTCGTGCCGGTCTTCTCCCGCGTCGCTAATTTCGACGATCTCGATCCCCTCGCCGCCGAACCTGACATTGAATTGGTCATGATCAAGTCAGGGGGCCCACTGCCAGGTGATGCCGACCTCGTCCTATTGACCGGATCAAAATCAACGCGTGGCGATCTCGCTCTTTTGCGTGAGAACGGTTGGGATATTGATATCAAGGCGCATGTCCGCCGCGGCGGATTGTTACTGGGCTTGTGTGCCGGATATCAAATGCTGGGCCGAGAGATTGAAGACCCAGACGGAATAGAGAGCGCTCCGGGGAATTCGGTAGGCCTTGGTTTATTGGATGTGGTCTCTCGCCTGGAGGGTAACAAAACGCTCAAGACTACCAGCGGCACAGATGTGCGCACTGGCCTGCCGGTAACTGGCTACGAGATGCATATCGGTAAAACGACAGGCCCTGGCACTCATTTCCCCATGTTGCAGATCGACGGCCGAGACGAGGGCGCGGTCTCGGGCGATGGGTTAGTTGCCGGATGCTATCTCCACGGCCTGTTCGCCAATGACGATTTCCGCCACGGGTTCCTCACGCAACTCAAACCACGGCCCGAAAGCGGCATTCGCTACGAACAACAAGTTGAGAGTACACTCGACGCCTTAGCCACCCACTGCGAAGCCCATCTCGATCTCGACGGTATCGCGGCTGCGGCGGGAGTTGCTTAGATGCTCAGCGCCAAAACACCAAAGCCGAGCATGATGATACCCGAGACGGCATATAGGCGTAGTGCGCGGCGAATATCTTGCGCGCCCACGTCTCGCCGACCGTCTCCCATCCAGGCATCATCCACATGACGCTCGCCATAGACACGCGGGCCCGCCAAGGCCAACCCCAGTGCCCCGGCCATCGCCGCTTCCGGCCAACCGGCATTCGGCGATCCGTGTTTTGGCGCATCCCGACGCATGGCGATCAACGCCGCCCGCCCGCTCGTAGTCGGCAAAACCAAGGCCGACAGTACAAAGATAATTCCCGCCAAACGTGCGGGCGCCAAGTTCGCCAGATCATCGAGCCGCGCCGCGGCCCAGCCAAAGGCTTCGTAGCGTTCATTGCGATAACCCACCATGCTATCGAGCGTGTTGATGGCCTTGTAAGCGAGTATGCCCGGCAATCCGAAAACGACGTAAAAGAAAACCGGAGCCACGACACCGTCACTAAAGTTTTCCGCCGCCGATTCGATGGCGGCCCGCGCGACCCCCGCATCGTCAAGGCTTTGCGGGTCGCGCCCAACGATATGGCCAACCGCGCTCCGGCCCGCGTCGAGGCTTTCGTCGAGGCCTGCGGCAACACGCCAAACATGCGCATAGAGATCGCGATTGGCGATCAGGACGGCGACGAATATCGCTTCGCCAATCCATGCCCATTCGAACAATACCATTCGCAATCCCAAACCGAGCAGCCAGCCAATCGCTGCGCAGCTGCCGACGAGCGCCAAGACCATCAAGAATCCGGCGAAACGCCGCGACCAATTGGCGGATTTCGGGTTGTTGAGTGCGGAATCAAACCGACCAATCGTCTCGCCAAGAATGGCAACCGGGTGCGGGACATGACGATAGAGCCAGTGGGGATCACCCACCAACGCATCGAGAATGAAGGCCAAAGCCAATATCCAATGATGGATTTGGCCGCCGGAATATTGCTCGGGAAACGACATAAACACACGATAACCCTGCGCGCCGAATCGCGGCGCGTCAACGACAACAATCGACGACCAAGGTCGCCACGAACTGCGAGGATATGATGACGGGTAAGACAGGAGTACTACTTTGTGGGCATGGTAGCCGAGACGCCAATGCCATCCGCGAGTTCGCCGTTTTGGCGAAAATGCTGGATAAACGCCTGCCCGACGTCGATGTCGATCATGGTTTCCTCGAATTCGCAACTCCGGTCATCCACACGGCCCTAAATGCGCTGCGGGAGAAGGGCAATACAGAGATTCTGGCATTACCCGGCATGCTGTTCGCCGCCGGTCACGTCAAAAATGACATCCCGTCCGTGCTGAACACCTACATGGCGCAGAACCCCGACATGAACGTGCATTACGGTCGCGAACTTGGCATCGATCTGAAGATGGTACGAGCTGCGGGGCAACGTATACAAGAAACGTTGGATAGCGCGCCGAATGGCATCTCGAAACACGAGACACTGTTGATGGTGGTGGGTCGTGGCGCTTCCGATCCAGACGCCAATTCCAACATCTCCAAGGTGATGCGCCTGTTGTGGGAGGCCTTTGGGTTTGGCTGGGGCGAAGTCTGCTATTCGGGCGTCACCTTTCCTCTGGTGGAGCCAGGATTGGAACATGCGACAAAACTCGGATTTAAGCGGATCATCGTATTCCCCTATTTCCTGTTCACCGGCATTTTAGTGAAACGCATTTACGACTACACCGATGTGGTCGCGGCCCGGCACCCGGAGATCGAGTTCATCAAGGCCCCTTATCTAAACGCGCAACCGTTGGTGCTGGAGACTTTCGTCGACCGAATGGTCGAAATTCAAGAAGGCACCGGCAACATGAATTGTCAGATGTGCAAATACCGCGAACAGGTATTGGGTTTCGAGGACGAAGTCGGCTTGCCGCAAGAAAGCCATCATCATCATGTCGAAGGCATTGGCACCAACGAAGACCAAAGCCATTCCCATGATCACAGCCATATTCACGGTCACCATCACGGTGACGGCCATGATCACGACCACGGCCACGATCATGGCCACCATCCCTATCCCCACGCCGATCACCCGCTCGGCCCCGTTACCATGGAACCTTCGAAGGACGACGCTGACTAAATCAATGAGTGCCTATATTCGCGACCCCAAGGAAATTTACCGACGTTCCTTCGCCATTGTGCGTGAGGAAACGATGCTCGATGACTTACCGCCTGAAATGGCAGAGGTCACGATCCGTCTGGTGCATTCCTGCGGCATGCCGGAGATCATCCCGGACCTCTCATGGTCGCCCGATCTCGTCGCGGCGGCAAAACAAGCCTTGCTGGCCGGCAAACCCATCGTCACCGACGTGCGGATGACGGAAGTTGGGATCATTCGAAATCGCCTGTCGAACAACAACCCTGTACACTGCGCCATCGGCGACCCGGATGCGGCAACTATTGCACAAG
>CAXAGK010000119.1:0-9512 GCA_963968305.1 uncultured Rickettsiales bacterium
GCTTACCACAGGGCGCCCAGGACCTTGAAGCCGTATACGATATCCCCGTTCAGGTTTCCGCAGTGCTCGGCAAGGCGTCGATGCAAGTGAGCCAATTACTTAAGCTCGGGCGCGGCGCGGTTGTCGAACTAGACCGTAAGGTCGGGGAAGCGATCGATATATACGTCAACAACCGCCTTGTCGCGCGCGGCGAAGTTGTCATCGTCGAAGACAAACTCGGCGTGACAATGACGGAAATTATTAAGTCGGACCAATCTTAACACTGACGGCAACTGGATAACGCACAAGATGTCGACCGATACCAATTCGGCCCCCCCTGAAAAGACCGAATTCGTTCGTGCGCCCTCAGTGCGCTCGATCGTCGATATCGCCACGCTTTTCGGTATTCTCGGTGCTTTCGCCCTGATCATCACAGCAATCGTGCTCGGCGGTAGCCCCTATGCCTTTATCGATATCCCGTCAATTTGCATCGTCATCGGTGGCACTTTCGGGATAACGGTTGCATGCTATTCTTTCCGTGATGTCGGTACTGCATTCGCCATCGTCATGTCGACGGTCTTTTATCACACACGTAACCCAGCATCCGCCGCCTTGCATGTCTTGCAACTCGCCGATCTCTCCCGCCGTAAAGGCCTACTGGCGATGGAGCCGTATGTTCCCCGCTTGATGAACGAAGAAATGCTGCACAAAGGCCTCAAGATGTTGCTCGACGGTTCGTCGGGCGACGAAATCGAACGCATCATGCAAGGGGAAATGCAGGCAGCGGCGCGAAGACATACACGTACCGTCGGTGTTTTGCGCAAGGCAGCCGAAATTTCTCCCGCAATGGGACTAATTGGCACCCTCGTCGGCTTGGTTCAAATGCTCGGCAATCTTAGCGACCCAAGCACGATCGGCCCCAGTATGGCTGTCGCCTTACTCACCACTTTTTACGGTGCGGTGATGGCCAATATGATCTTTTCACCCCTCGCCTCGAAGCTGGAACGGAACTCTAGCGAGGACGCTTTAATCAACCAGATTCACGTCATGGCGACTGCCTCGATGGGTCGTCACGAAAATCCACGGCGTCTTGAGATGCTGCTGAACACCATTCTCCCACCGGATCAACGGATTGAATATTTCGGCTAATGCCGAACAAAGACTAGAGAACAGGAAGAACATGAAAGTTTTGATTGTCGGCAGACTGGAAGGCCATATCACGGAGGCGAGCAAGATCGCCCTCATGCGCGGTGCAAAAGTCACACACGTCAACACCATAACGGAAGCGATGAATGCGTTGCGTTCCGGCCAAGGCGCCGAAGTCGCCATGGTCGATGTCAATTTAGACGTCGGCGATATGGTAAAGCAGCTTGCCACGGAACGAATCAACCTTCCGATCGTAGCTTGCGGTATCGGCAATGATAGCAATGCCGCCGTTAACGCCATCAAGGGTGGCGCCAAAGAATATGTTCCCCTCCCGCCCGATCCCGAACTGATTGCGGCGGTCTTAGAGGCAGTCAGTCAGAAAAGCAATGCCATCGTCCACGCCGACCCAGCGATGAAAACGGTGCTGGCTTTCGCCGACAGAATTTCACCCTCTGATGCCTCCGCTTTAATCACCGGACATTCGGGCACCGGTAAAGAACTCATGGCCCGCTACATCCACGCCAAGAGCAAACGTTCGACGAATAGTTTTGTCGCGGTAAACTGCGCAGCCATACCCGAAAACCTCTTGGAATCCGAACTATTCGGGCACGAGAAAGGCGCCTTTACAGGTGCCGTCGCCCGGCGGATTGGTAAATTCGAGGAAGCCAACGGTGGCACCATTCTCCTCGATGAAATCAGCGAGATGCATACCCGCCTTCAGGCAAAACTCCTGCGCGCCATTCAGGAACGCGAAATCGATCGCGTCGGCGGCACCCAGACGATCAAGATCGACGTCAGAATTCTGGCGACATCGAATCGCGACCTCGAAGCTTCGGTTCGTCAGGGGGAATTCCGTGAGGATTTGTTCTTCCGCCTCAACGTCATTGAAATTAAAATTCCGTCACTGCGCGAAAGACCGCTTGATATACCGGTTTTGGCGAATTTCTTTATAGAGAAATATTCCGAAGCGAATGGCGTCGAGCGTCTCCCCATCGGTGATCAAGCGATGGCACAACTTCAGAGCCATGGGTGGCGCGGCAATGTGCGAGAATTAGAGAACACGATGCATAGAGCCGTATTACTCGCGCAAGGTACAGAAATTGGAACCGACGCGATTATCTTAAGCGGAGCCAGTGAGGAAGTCGCATCGATCGCCGCAACCGCCGCGGCCTCCGTCATTGAGAACGGTTTGGCAGAAATCACCGATGAGAACCATACCAAGGGGTTGGTTGGTCGTACCGTCGCTGAAGTCGAGCGTGACCTTATCATAGACACTCTTCAACATTGTCTCGGCAACCGGACGCACGCCGCGAATATACTCGGTATTTCGATCCGAACATTGCGCAATAAATTGAAACTATATAACGACGACGGCATGGCCGTTCCCATGCCCGGTAAAAGTTAATCAAGAGGAAAATCCGTGTGATGGCTATTAATGCCAGGGAAAGCTTATGAGTGAATCGGCGCCCGATCAGGCAACGGAATCTGGTGATGGAAATGCCGATGGTCCGGCATTCCAAATCCCCGAAATATTTAAACGCGGGGATATCGCGCTTGCACTGGGCGTCATCGCGATACTCGTCGTGCTCCTCCTTCCAATGCCTACCTGGCTCTTGGATTTCTCTCTCGCAATCTCGATTACCTTTTCCTTAGTCATCTTGATGACGGTTCTTTTCATTCAGAACCCCTTGGAATTAAATACGTTTCCAACACTCTTGTTGATCGCGACAATGTTGCGCCTTGCATTAAACCTCGCGTCCACGCGATTGATTTTAGCGGATGGCCATACCGGAGGTGCCGCGGCTGGACAGGTTATTCAGGCGTTCGGTAACTTCGTTGTCGGCGGCAATTACGTCATTGGTATCATCGTCTTCGGCATTCTCGTCATTGTTAACTTCATCGTTATTACAAAGGGCGCTGGGCGCATCGCCGAAGTCGCGGCACGGTTTAGCTTGGACGCCATGCCCGGCAAGCAAATGGCGATCGATGCTGACCTGTCTTCGGGCTTGATCGGCGAAGAGGCTGCACGTAAACGCCGTAGCCAATTGGAGGAAGAAAACTCCTTCTTTGGCGCTATGGACGGTGCCTCGAAATTCGTTAGGGGCGACGCCATTGCTGGCCTCCTGATTACGTTCATCAATATTGTCGGTGGCATCATCATCGGCACGGCGCAGCAGAATATGACCCTCGGCAATGCCGCTGAGACATATACCCTATTGACCATTGGTGACGGTCTGGTCACACAAATCCCGGCCCTAGTCGTCTCGATCGCCGCCGGTATGCTGGTCACGAGATCCGGCGTCCAGGGTGCCGCGGACGAAGCCGTCCTCAACCAACTCACGCATTATCCGATCGCTATGACCCTCGCGACGGGCGTGCTCGTGACGATAGCTGTCCTCCCGGGGATGCCTGCCCTTCCCTTCCTGATCATCGCCTCGATCACCGGGTACAACGCATACGCCCTAAACGCGCGAAACAAAAAGGAGGAGGATGATGAAGCCAAGGCGGAGGAGGAAAAACATACTGCACCGCCACCGGAAGAACCCATCGGTGCCGCACTCCAAATCGACAATATCCGCTTGGAATTGGGATATGGATTGTTATCGCTGATCAACAATCCGAGTGAGCGGCGTCTCACGGATCAAATCAAGGCGTTGCGCCGACAATTAGCGGGTGAAATGGGTTACATCATGCCCGCAGTCCGTATCCAGGACAATCTACAGCTACCACCCAACAACTATATCCTACGGGTCAAGGAGATCGAAGCGGGGACCGGAGAGCTTCGGCCCAACAACCTACTGGTCATGGACCCCAGAGGCGAGCAAATTTCGCTTCCCGGCGAAGCGACCATCGAACCGACATTCGGCTTGCCCGCGATGTGGGTTGGCGAACAACACCGCGAGGAAGCAATGTTCCGCGGCTTCACCGTGGTTGATGCGCCTACAGTCATTACAACGCATCTGACGGAAATCGTCCGCGATAACATGTCCGAACTGCTGTCCTTCTCCGAGACACAGAAGCTCTTGGACGAACTGGATGCGGGACATCAAAAACTCATCGCCGATTTAGTTCCGAACCAAATCAGTATCGGTGGTATTCAGCGCATTCTGCAGAATCTGCTTGGCGAACGGATATCCATACGCGATCTCGCAACAATCCTCGAAGGTGTCTCCGAGGCTTGTGGTTACACCCGCAACATCGGCCAGATTACGGAACATGTCCGTGCCCGGCTTGCACGGCAACTCTCTGACGATGTCGTCAACGAACAGGGTTTTATCCCGCTGGTGACACTCTCGCCGGAATGGGAGCAATCGTTCGCCGAAGCGATCATCGGCCAAGGCGACGACCGACAACTCTCAATGGCACCGAGCAAACTACAGCAATTTATCACCGCAGTCCGCACCGTATTCGAACGTCACGCTATGCAAGGCGAGACGCCGATCCTTCTGGTCAGTCCCGGCATCCGGCCATTCGTCAGATCGGTGGTCGAACGATTCCGTCCGGTGACTGTCGTCATGTCGCAAAATGAAGTACACCCAAAAGCAAAAATCAAAACTTTGGGTCAAGTGTAGGCTCGATATACACATGAACGGGACTAAACACGAATGAGGCTTAAGACAATCCACGCGCGGACCATGCAGGAAGCGATGGAACTCGTTCGTGAACAAATGGGCGCCGAAGCCATCATCGTCGCGACCCATGAGGACGAAGGCACGCGCGGCGTTCGCGTGACGGCCGCGTCAGATGCCGAAGACCGGCATATCCCAGAGGACGAAAGAGCCGTCACCTTCGAAACCCTACAATTAATCGGCAACGCGCTGGATGACCACGGCACACCTCCCGAATTGGTGGACCGTATTTTAAATTCGGTTGCCGCCCAAGCGGTATCCGATACACACATGGCGCTCGCCGGTGCCCTTCAATCAATTTTCGAATTCACGCCACTTCCGGAATCAGGAGGGCAATCGCGCCCAATCATGCTGATTGGCCCACCCGGCGGAGGTAAGACATCCGCCGCTGCAAAAATGGCAGCACGGGCAGTCATCGGCGGCCATTCTATGCGCTTGATCACAACGGATACGGTCCGCGCGCAAGGTATCGAGCAGCTTGAATCATATGCGACCCGTCTCGGTCTCGACGTGGTCCCCGCCCCCGACCCTCTGGCGCTTATCGAAGCCATAGAAAACGCCAATCCGGAAGATCTGATCGTCATTGACTCGATGGGAGTTAATCCCTACAGCCCCGAGGATATGAGTAAACTTGTCGATCTCACGAGTGCAATAGCCGTCGAACCAGTTCTCGTTCTCACTGCGGGCCGCGACCCGATCGAAGCAATTGAAATCGTGAAAGCTTACGGGGAAGTCGCACCAAGCCGCATGCTAGTAACCGGCCTTGATATGGTACGCCGTTTGGGTAGTGTTCTGGCGTCGATAGATGCGTCAGGCCTGGCTTTTTGCGATGTCAGCCCATCGCCGAATATCGTCAACGGATTGCGGCCTATGAACCAAGTATCGCTGTCCCGCCTTCTCTTACCATCGGAGCCCGCACAAACGGTGCCTCAAACACCCCCCCGGAAATCTGGAAGACACGAAATAGAACCGTTTAACTCTCCCCAAGAAACGTCTCTAGAGGAGACCATGGAAGATGATAAACTTGCGCCGACAGGCTCAAACTGACGGAAGAAAATTGTCTAGCGGCGGGGCGGCGGGTTAATGAACACCCCGGTTCCGCCAACACCGCCATCGAGCGCGGTCCTCCAGACTACCGCCCCCACTGCGACATCTACGGGCACTATAGTGCAATCCGCAACACCGCAAACGCCGTTGCAACTAGGACAAACTCTCGCCGCCACTGTCCTTAATCGCGTCGCTCCAGGGCAGTTTCTGCTGCAGAGCGATAGCGGCCAACTAACCCTTCAAACCGCCTCCAACCTGCTGAACGGCAGTACTCTCAACCTTCAAGTTCAAACTGCCGGTGCCCGACCTCAGGTACTGATTGTGCCGCTCCCTGGCCAAAACCGGACACCCCAAACCGCCAACGCATTGACAGCCCCCGCAATCACTTCGACTTTGACCCAAGGGAGCATCGCCAGTGCGACCGTCCTACGACCCGTCCCTGTTCTTCCCACCCCACCACTATCACAAGGCATACCGGGACCGACGAGAGCGACGATAGGAGCCGCATCGGGAGCAACGTCGGTCTCGGGTATAGTCACTCAATCGACACCTGCTGGTGCGCCCACAACCCGCGGTGCCGCAAGACCCGGCGTCACGTCAACATCAGGCGGCGCACCGGTGCCAGGAACTTCCTTGAGCGGCAGTACTTCGACCGGCGGCAACTCGCAAACCCCAGTCCTTCCCAGCGGTTCGACTTTCAATGTCCGCATCATCTCCTTAGTCCCTGTTGGCTCCGGAGCACTTCTCGCCTCCCCAAATGCTCAAGGTGCATTGACCGGAACCGTGACCGGCACGACACCGACGGGCCAAACCATTGTTCAAACCCCCCTCGGCGAAATTGCCCTCTCGGCACGCTCCACCTTGCCTCGCGGCACTCAATTAAACCTGCACATGATGGGCACACCGAAATTCCCTATGGGAACCGGCGATACCTCCTCACTGCTGCTATCCCAGCAATGGGAGACCTTGAAAGACGCCATGGCCGCCATTCAATCTAGCGATCCGGCAGCGGCTCGAAATATGACACAGCAAATTCTACCGCAAGCCGGCGGTCCGATGACCACCGGCATGTTGTTCTTCTTATCCGCCATGATGACCGGGGATCTTAGGCGCTGGATGGGTGAGGAAGCGATGCGAATTCTGCAACGATCCGGCGGCAATTTGCTTGATCGTCTCCGCCAAGATATCGGCGAAATGCAGCGAATGGCAAACGAACCATCGGGTCAGGAATGGCGCTCTTATATCATTCCTCTATTGGCAGGGGCCAACCTCCAACAGCTCAAACTCTTCGTTAGAGGCGAGAAAGAACCCGAAAACGAGGGCGAACAGGAAAAGAACCGCGACATTCGCTTTGTCATCGAAGTTGAGTTCAGCAAATTGGGACCGTTCCAGTTCGACGGCTTATCGCGCGAAAAAACCATTGATCTGATGGTTCGGAACCGCGACGCCTTGTCCGAAGGTATGCACGACGATATCAGAGCGATATTCGCCAATGCGATCTCCGCGCTTGGATTTACCGGATCGATTAATTTCCAGAGGACCGAAGTTTTCGAACTTAACCCAACCCAAGAAATCCATGCCTCTCAGTCCGGGTTCACCGTATGAACGCGATCGAGACAGACGGCGACGATAGACTCAAAATTCGAGCTTGCCTGGGAACAATCGCTAATCCCAATCCGAAGATCGACTATCTAACGGTCCTCAAGCAGGACCTCGGCGAACAACTGTCCATTTCGCTGACCTATGTGCCCGATAAACTCTTGCTCCGGACCGACTGTTTCCTGACATACCTTGAATCCACGGCATCGCATTTGAATGAACCGTTCGAGGCCTATGCCCATACTTTCTTGGACGATTTTAATAATGAAGTCGTGCCACGATGGGTCCGGATCGAAATTACCCAATCTCCGGGTGATAGCCCTGGCCGCCAAATTACCTTGGTGGATCAGCAACCCCGTTGGCAGAATTCGTCCCTGCTCTTTGCGCATCTTTAAAAGGCCAGTAGATCAGGAAGAAGTCGACTTTCGCAGATGACCCGTTAAAGCAATCTCATCCAACTCAATCCGATCTTGCCGTTCCTCTTCCAAATAGGCGCGGTGGTCATCTTGATCCTTGGTAATCTCGTACTTCTTGAGTTCCTCAAAGGCTTGAACTACGATCTTGCGAGCGTCTTCAACTTCCCCCTGGGCTTTGCCTAGTTCCACTTCGAGGGCTTCGCGGCGACCCTTCGTTCGCGTTGCATATCCCCCGTAATAAGGTGCGAATTCAGCTGTTCCCCGAGCAAATGCCTGCTCGGATTCAACCTCTTGATTGATACGGTCTATCCCCTCCTGAATACGCGATTCCTGCTCTTCCAATTCCCGTAAAACTCGCCGCTTCTCATCCAAGTCGAATTTGTGAAACCGAATTAGTTTCTCGATCACGCTCATGTCGGTTGTTGACCGAATATGGCGCCCAGGTTCGCGTAACTCTCCTCAAGCGTAAAGGCTTCCATTTTCCCCTGCGAGAGAAAATCTTCCAACGCACTATGGAATTGGATGGCCTCATCGACTGCAGGATCACTTCCGCTGCGGTACGCGCCCAGACGGATCAGTTCCGCCATATCTTCGTAAGTCACCATTAGAGATCGCGCGTGATTAATCAAAGCGTTCTGTTCTTCCGAATTACAATCCGGCATGGTTCGAGACACACTCCGAAGGATATTGATGGCCGGATAGCGGTTGCGTTGCGCGATCGCACGGTCGAGAACGATATGCCCGTCGACAATTCCTCGCACCGCATCGGAAATCGGCTCATTGTGGTCATCTCCTTCCACCAGGACCGCGAACATCGCGGTAATTGTACCCTCACCCGTTCCGGGACCGGCCCGTTCCAAAAGTTTTGGAAGTTCACCAAATACTGTCGGCGTATAGCCCTTGCTGGCAGGTGGTTCGCCGGCGGAAAGCCCAATTTCCCGTTGAGCCATGGCGAAGCGCGTGACGCTATCCATCAAGCATAAGACATCATGACCCTGATCGCGAAAGTACTCGGCCACCGTCATTGTCATATAGGCAGCCTGACGACGCATCAACGGAGATTCATCCGACGTCGCGACCACCAAGACGGACCGCGCCAGTCCTTCCTCACCCAAATCCTGTTCGAGAAACTCTTTTACCTCGCGCCCACGTTCTCCGACCAATCCAATCACAATCACATCGGCGTGTGAGTAACGCGCCAACATCGACATCAAGATCGACTTGCCGACACCGGAAGCAGAGAAAATCCCCATCCGTTGTCCGCGACAACATGTAACGAAGGCATTTAAAGATTTAACACCGAGGTCGATCTTCCCGGCAACACGCCCGCGCGCATGGGCTGGCGGGGGCGGACGTTTAACCCGATACGGCACGTCACCGCGGCTGAGTTGGCCCTTACCGTCGAGCGGCTCTCCGAAAGCATTCACGACACGCCCCAGCCAACCTTCGTCGGGATAAGCGACGGAATTGCTCTCCCCAACCTCCGCGATCGAACCTAGGCCAATACCATCAAGCGAGCCAAACGGCATTGCGAGCGCGCGGTCGTCTCGGAACCCCACGACTTCGCAAGTCACCTTTTCGCCTTTGCGTCCGATTAGCGTGCAGCGGTCACCAACCGACAAAAAAGACTGGACGCCACCGACTTCGACCAGCATTCCCTGTACGGCTTTAACACGCCCCAACACCCGCACATCAG
>CAXAGK010000120.1:0-9464 GCA_963968305.1 uncultured Rickettsiales bacterium
CGAACTGTCTCGTGATCGGCGATCACATCCATGTCGCGGGTCTGACCGCCGGCGGTATGTCCGAAAATATGGACACGGTCGGCGTCTACGAACAGGCGAAAGAAATATTCACCCGGATTAAGCATTACTTTGACGAAGCGGATGCGCAGATGGATGACATCGTCCGCGTGCAGATATATGTCACTGATATCCGAATCCGCGAAGAAGTCTGGAAGGCACGGCGTGAGTTCTTTACCGGTAATTTCCCGTGCTCGACACTGGTCGAAGTCGCGCAATTGGCAGCCCCCGGCCTGAAGGTCGAGATCGATGCCGTCGCCATCAGGGGTGCTGGTGGATAGATACCGGCGATCAATACACCGTGAGGGCGCTGGCGGCGTCTTCACTACCGCCTTACTAATATTCTAGATCCGGCTACAAAGAGTTTGTGGATTGGAATATCGATATCTATTGGTCGTCAGGTTCACCCTGTTGAACGTCGTTGCCATCGCCGCGTTGTTCGTCGGTTATATGGAAGGTTGGCTCGACGGTATGCTCGAGGGGTCGACCTTTCTCATGACATTCAGCATCTTCGCCGTCTTCGTGTAAGGCTTGATCGCCTGCGCGGCCAAAATTTGGCGCACGAGCGAGGAATTGAACGATCTGAAAACCGGCATGCCCGTGCCTGAATTCCGTGCGGGGAAGTATCTCCGTGAGTTACAATACCATGATGGCGAGAGTCGCTCGATCAAGTCGTAGATGGAGCGCCTGAAACTCTCAAACCGAATCACCATTGTTCGGCATACGGCAAACTCCTTGGTGTTCCTTGGCCTTGTCGGCACGGTCATTGGCTTCATCGTGGCGCTTTTCGGGGTCGACCCGAAATCCGTTAGCAGTGCGGCGGCCGCAGGGCCCATGGTCGCCAAGCTGATCCTAGGCATGTCCATCGCGCTTTACACCACGCATGTCGGGGCGGTGCTGTATCTCTGGCTTATCGTCACTCACCGAATGCTCGCTTCCGGGACGGTCAACTTGATCAATACCATCATCGAGATGGGAGAAGCGTGTGTCCGAACTTGATGAGTTCGACGACGACGATTCGACCGGCACCGTCTTTCGGGACGTCATCCTGCTGGCACTGATCGGTTTCGTTGCCATCGTCATCATGCTCCTGCCTCACATCAAGCCGACACAAAAAGACGATCAGGAACATCGCGCACCCGGCAATATGATCGTGGAGAAGCAATGGCCGAAAGATATGTCCTACGACGTCGACCTGTGGGTGAAGGGCTCAGACGAACATCCGGTTGGGTTTTTGAAACCTCGGCAGCGACACCTTCAATCTGCTGCGCGACGACCGCGGCCGTGAGGGGGATGCGACCAAAGATAATTACGAAATCACCTATAGCCGTGGCATTCTGAAGGGCGAGTACATCGTCAACGTCCACATGTACGGACCCAAACCGAAGAACGTCGTAGTACCGGTAAACGTAGTCGTGAGCGTGAAAAAATCCGGACAGGAGACGCGCAAATCCTGAAGACTGTCATCGACCTGAAGCGGCACAATCAAGAGAAAACGGCGTTTTGCTTCAAGATGGATGGTCTCCGCGATCTCACCAAAGGCAGTGTCAGCACTTTAGCATGGCGCTTCCTGACTACACCGCCGCGATGAGTACAGGCGACAAAACTCTCTGTGATTCCCGCACAAGCGGGAATGACAGAGGGTGCGCGGCGGACTGGATTCCCGCCTACGCGGGAATGACGTCGAGAAAGGACTGGGAAACGCTTAATGGTATTCGACCCGCCCACTTATATCTTCATCGCCATTGTCCTGTTGGCCACGATCCTGGCTTCACTCGCCGCCTGGGCACCGCGACGGGCTTGGGTCCATGTCTGCGCACTTATCGCCACTTTGCTGATTGTCCCCATCGCGTTCTTCCAGGTCACGGAAATGCTAAGCCGCCCAAAACCGGCGAATTACGAACGGCTGCGCAGAAATGTGAATAAATTCACCGTCCTCAGCGCCAGTTTCGACGAACAGCGGGCAATCTATTTGTGGGTGCGATTCGAGGGTGATATTCAGCCCCGCTATTACTCCCTACCGTGGAGCAATCAGCTCGCTGAAAACCTACCATATACCTTGGAAGAAGCCGTCCAACAGAACGGAAACGTCGTCCTGCGCCACTTCTTCTCGCGCCAATCACTCGGCGATTACGGCGACCTGAACGTGGAAATCATCCCACCGCGCGTGCCGCCACGGGTTTTTAATCTGCGCGAAAAGGCGATCTGAACCCATAACTTGACGCGGACGCTCACATATGGCGGGAATCGCTGGAAATCACCGGACGGAAAACATGAGTGCGGAACTGAAGACAGATAGCGAACCGATGCTGCTTCGCAGCAACGATGGCGGTGTCACGACATTGACCCTGAACCGACCGCAGGCGCGCAATGCGCTATCGCGGTCGATGATCGGGGCTATCCAGGACCAACTGGATTCAATCGCCGCCGACACCAGTGTCCGCGTAGTGATCATCGCTGCTAACGGCCCCGGCTTTTGTGCTGGCCACGACATGCGCGAGTTGGTGAGCAACCGCACGCCTGAATTCTACGACGATATTTTCCACGCCTGCGGGCGCATGATGACCAGTATCATGCAATTGCCCCAACCCGTCATCGCGCGCGTCCAAGGTGTCGCCACCGCAGCCGGTTGCCAGATGGTGGCCACCTGCGATCTCGCTGTCACAGTCGACACCGCGCATTTCGCGACGCCCGGCGTCCACATCGGTCTGTTCTGTTCCACTCCCATGGTGGCACTCAGCCGCAATATCGGCCGTAAGCAGGCAATGGAAATGTTGGTGCTGGGCGATCCCCTTCCAGCTGCGAAAGCGTTAGAATACGGGCTCGTTAACCGGGTCGTGCCTGAAGGCGATCTGGACAGCACCATCAAGGAAATGACCGACAAAATTTTAGATAAGTCGGGTTATACGATCAAAGTGGGTAAGGAAGCGTTCTACCGGCAGATGGAGACCGGCATCGAGGATGCCTATGCCTATACGGCCAAGGTCATGGCCGAGAACATGATGTCGCACGATGCTCAGGAGGGCGTTGGTGCGTTCGTCGAAAAGCGTAAGCCCGTATGGCGGGGGGAGTAGGATAAGGCCGTGAATCACGATAGTTACGACGACAAATACATTCTCGATGTCCTAAAGGACACTAAGATCGTGGCCATGGTCGGTGCTAGCGCCAATTGGAACCGGCCGAGCTTCTTCGCCATGAAATACATGCAGCAAAAGGGCTTCCGCGTGATCCCAGTCAATCCGGGCATCGCGGGCAAGGAAATCCTGGGTGAGACGGTGGCTGCCAGCCTGGACGAAATCCAAGACCCCATCGATATGGTCGATATCTTCCGCAATTCCGAAGCCGCCGGCGCCGTCACCGATGACGCCATAAAGGCCGGCGCCAAGATCGTCTGGATGCAGCTCGGCGTGCGCAACGACGAGGCCGCCAAACGAGCCGAAGATGCAGGTCTGCGTGTGGTCATGGACCGCTGCCCGAAAATCGAGTTCGCCCGCCTGAATGGTGAGCTGAGCTGGCACGGCATCAATTCGCACGTCATCAGTAGCAAGCGCCGCAAACTGGTTTAAGGAGCCTATTTCATGAGCAATCGCAAACCCGGGCTCGAAACCCTCTCAGTTCATGCCGGCACACCGCCGGACCCCACGACCGGCGCCCGCCAAATGCCGATCTATCAGACATCGTCCTTCGTCTTCGACGATGCGGATCACGCGGCCTCACTGTTCAATCTGCAGCTGCCGGGATTTATCTATTCGCGGCTAAGCAATCCGACGGTCTCGGCGATGGAGGAACGAATCGCCGCGCTCGAGGACGGGCGCGGGGCGACCGCGACGTCTTCGGGACACGCGGCGCAGATCCTAGCGCTCTTCCCGCTGATGCATCCGGGCGACAATATTGTCGCCGCAAATAAACTCTATGGCGGCTCCATCAATCAAATGGGCATCAGCTACAAGAAATTTGGCTGGGCCGCTTCTTTCGTCGATCCCGATGATCCGGAGAATTTTCACCGCGCCATCGACGATAAGACGAAAGCCGTCTTCATCGAGAGCCTGGCCAATCCAGGCGGCGTTGTCGTCGATATTGCTGCCGTCGCGAAAGTCGCGCACGACGCGGGCATCCCGCTGGTCGTCGACAACACAATGGCGACACCCTATCTCTGCAAACCGTTCGAGCATGGAGCCGACATCATCGTACATTCGACGACAAAGTTCCTGTCCGGCAACGGCAGTTCGCTCGGTGGCTGCGTGGTTGATTCCGGTAATTTCGATTTCGCCGGACGAGAAAAGTTTCCGAGCCTTTCTGAACCAGCAGCCGAGTATCACGGCTTGACCTTCGCTGAGACTTTTGGCGATCTCGCCTATACCATGCACAGCCACGCGGTCGGCTTGCGAGACCTTGGTGCTTGCCAGTCGCCTTTTAATGCATGGATTACCCTATTGGGGATCGAAACCTTGGCATTGCGCATGGAGCGTCATTGTGAAAATGCGCTAAAAGTCGCCAAACACCTCGAATCGCATCCGATGGTTGATTGGGTGTCGTACGCCGGTCTCGAGTCGAGCAAGTATTACGATCTCTGCCGGAAATACATGCCGAAGGGTGCAGGCGGCGTCTTCACATTCGGCCTTAAGGGCGGCTACGAAGCGGGCGTTGCGTTGGTGGAACGATGCGAGCTACTCAGCCATCTCGCCAATATCGGCGATACGCGCTCGCTAGTGCTCCACCCGGCTTCGACGACCCATCGGCAGTTGACCGAAGAACAGCTCATCGCGGCGGGTGCCGGACCTGAAGTCATCCGCATTTCGATTGGGATCGAGACGGTCGATGACATCATCGCCGACCTAGATCAGGCGCTGATAAGTGTCGAGGCGGCGAACGCAGCGGAGTAGATTTGTTGAGACGTGTCATTCTGGGGCCAGCGTAGCTGGAACCCGGAATTACGGCCTGAGCCTCTCTGCGAACGACCAGACTAGTTGAAAATCTCAGGCTATAAATCCGGATCACTAAGGCGTCCGGAACGACGGTCGACGAAAATCGCGACCCACTACTCGCTAATAATCCGCGCGCCTTTCTTATAGCGCTCCGACAGCTCGGTGTATTCTTCATAAGCCATGTCGAGCCATTCTGCGGAACTGCCGTCGAGCTCCTTCATCACCTTGGCTGGGACACCGGCAGCGACGCTGCGCGGCGGCACTGCAAAGCTTTCCCGCACGACCGCGCCTGCACCGATCATGCAGCGCTCACCGATGACCGAATGGTGCAACAACGTGGCGAGCATCCCGATGACGCAGCCGTCGCCGACATTGGTATCATGCAATATGCAACCGTGGCCGAGCGTCACCCGGTTGCCGATGACCGTGCCATGCTCCGTGTCCGCGTGAATTACGACATTGTCTTGAACGTTGCTTTCGTTACCGATACGGATCGTTCCGGAATCGCCGCGCAAGACCGCGCCGTACCAAACACTCGAGTGTTCGCCAATTATGACGTCACCGATCAAAACGGCCGTTGAAGCCACGAATACGGATTCATGAATTTGCGGTGTCTTACCTTCAAACTCGATTATGGTCGCCATCGGAATTCCCTTGGATGTTGTCGCGTCGCGCGGATTGAGTAGAGGAAAGGCAACGGCGTTACCAGCCGCAACTATTCCGCCGGCGCGCTATTGGGTGTAGACGGTTTATCTTTAGGTAAGAAAATCAGCAGAAGAGCGACGACGAAGGTTGCCGCCGCGAGGCCACCGAAAAGGATATCCAAGGTATTCTGTTCTTCTTGAATAAAAGCAACCAACGCTACGGACAATGGCGCCGCCCCGAAGGTGATCACGAATTTAATGCCGAAGATAAGGCTTCGATGCCGCCAGGGCGCATAACGATAGATCAGCATGTTTTCCGCCGGCAACATCGTGATGTTCACCGCGACAGCCAATAAGGCTGCACCAATGAGACCAAGGCCCGTCACCGCCGCGATTGCGGCCAGCATGGCTATCTGCAAGAACCAGCAAATAACGTAGATGTATTTCAGCGAATAACGGTCGGCCAAAGATCCACCGACATATTGCATAACGATGCTCGACGAATAGACGATGGAGACGATCGCTCCCAAACCCGTTGGGCTCTTAGTGTCCAAAGTGAAGTTGCTGAACAGCTGCCAGCTCCACTCTTGCAGTTCGGTCTCAAAGTGCTTCGGAAGGGCTGTCTGGGTTGATTGATAGATAATGCCGCCGACGGCCAGCGATATCAGCAACAGTATCGAAACCCGGATAAAATCGCCCCGGGAGGCATCGTCAGCGCTGTTGTCCGGGGCGGCGGCACCGTCGACAATGCGGCCGGTCAGTACGAACCACCACATTCCAAGTCCGGTAAGCGCACAAATGACGCCCGGCACGATGAAAGCCATCCGCCATCCATAAATATCAATGAGAAGACCTGCGATAACGGCGGCTCCAGCATTTCCGAGACTGCCGAAAATGCCGTTCACCGCCAAGATTTTCCCAGTGTTGGCACTGGTGCTCCGAATCAACCACGGAATACCGACAGGATGATAGATCGCCCCGAAGATGCCAATGCCGGAGAGTGCCATTAAGAGTGCCAGCTGTGTCGAGACCATCCCGCAGACGATCGAGGATATCCCCATGCCGATGAAAAACAGCACCATCATCCCGCGAACGCTCCAGCGGTCGGCTAGCCGCCCCGCCGGGATCGCGACCAGCCCCAGGAGTGCCGATGCAATTGTCCAAAGCTGGAGCAATTCGCTGTAGGGCTGATCCCACTCCACGACCAAGGTGAGGACGATAACGAAATAGAATGCCGTCATCATGTGGATGTAAAAATGGCCAACGCTTGAAAATATCATAGCCATGCGCGCGGAGGAGGTCATCTAGCCAGCCTTCTTTCCGCGTGTGGGTCGCAAATAAATCACCCAAAATACGAACGCTACAAACACGCCACCACCGACAATGTTTCCAAGTGTGGCCGGTACTAGAGTGGCGACAAATCCACTCATGGTGCCACCCTCCACGCCTGCCAACATGGCGACCGGAATGAAATACATATTGGCGAGCGAATGCTCTAAGCCTAGCGCCACGAAAGCCGCCACTGGCGGGATAATCACCAGGAACTTTCCCGCCACATGATGCGCCGCGTAGCTGAGCCAAACCGCGAGGCAGACCAGAATATTACAGAGAATGCCGCGCAAGAAAGCTTCCATGAACGGCAAGGAAACTTTACCTTGGGCAATGGCGGCGGCGGTCGCTTGAACGGCGCCTTCCCCCAGCCCGAGCGTGCCCGATCCATGAATCAATGCCGCTGCACCGGCCGCACCTACGAAATTACCGAAATACACGATACCCCAATTCCGAAGCAGGAGGCCGCTAGAAACCTTTCGATCCGCCCACGCCATGACGATGAGACAATTTCCAGTAAACAACTCCGCGCCACCGATGATGACAAGGACCAATCCGAGCGAAAAGACGAGACCACCCAGAAGACAATTGGGGCCGATCCCCCATTCCGCATCAGTCAACGTGTAGAACATCGCGCCGAAAGCGATAAACGCAACTGCCAGAATACCCAGCATGAGCGCCGGCGCGAAGCTCATCTTCACCTTCCGAACACCTATATTATCGACCAGCACGGCAATATCCGCCGGAGAATATGGGTCGACCACGCGCATGGGCTTGCTTGAATTTCCGTTCATCGGTGTCGCGATCCTATGTACCTGTTTCCGCGTCGATCCATTCGAGAAACAGCGAATGGCCACCGGTGATTGGAACAGAGACGACACAGGGACATTCGTAGCTATGAATCTCGACGACACGTTCGGTAACTCTTTCGACCAAATCCAACGTTGTCTTTGCTAACAACACGGTTTCTTGATCCTGCTGGATCTCATCCTGCCACCTGTAAATCGACGTGACGGGACCATGGACGTTCGCGCAGGCAGCCAAGCGTCTCTCGACCAGATCGCGGCCAATCGATACCGCTTCCGCCGTATCGCTCGCGGTTATGTAGACTAGGCAAACTGACATGGGACCGTCATAGGTTCATCGGAACGTGGAGTATAGAATGTTAGGCACCGGCTTGGCGATAAGCAGATTTAACTTACCATGAATAAAGCGGCCATTCGCAGGGTGATCTGGTGCAGGGTGATTTGGCTATGGCGACAACGAAACAGAATTCGACGGCCCAAGACGAAGAAATCCGTTCGGCGATACCCACGCCGGGCCAGCTTTCTTGGCTTCGCCGTGGGCTGGCCCAGCCCGGTGGAAAACTTCCCCTCTTCGATGACACCGGACAACGCGTTAACGCGCGCACGATCCGCAGTTGCGTTTCCCAAGGGTGGGCCAAACCATGGTTCGACAATCCCACGAAACCCGACTGGCTAATCTGCAAGCTGACGGATGAAGGCCGCCGGATATCCGAAGAAGCCTGAAATCCTTCCATCGAATTGCCGGAACACGCGGAAACTAACCGTTTATCACCCAAATGCGCTGGAACTGGAGCGAACTTGATTCGCGATCCATGGCCGACGACTATCTAATGCCTCTGGGCGTTGCGCCCGGTCGGTTCCCTCTCGGGCCGCCGGACCGGATTGGTCCGGCGGTGACGATCATCGCGCGAAACACCCTCAAGTTTACGTTTAACGTCGCATTAGGAGGGTTCCCTATGTTCAAGAAAACACTCGTTTCCGTCAGTGTCGCTGCTCTCGCAGCCACTGCCGCTGTCGCTCCCATGGCCGTTTCCGCCGCTGACGCGCCGGACTTCTTGGTCCGGCTCGCCAAGTGCAATCCTTGCGGCGCAAAGAAGGTTTACAATCCCTGTGCCGCGAAAAATAAGTACGGTTTGGCTTTAAAGCCTCACCGATCGCTTAGAGTTAACGCCGGCGCACCTGCGCCGGCGATTTCTTATGTCCCGCTTGGAGCTACGTCCCCCCCACCAGCTCGGTCCAATACCGACCGAGCCATTCATTCATTGCGGGATTCGCCCAACTGAACCCACCATTGGACGGGATGAAGTCCCGCGCTGATAGCGGACGCTTGGGCGGTAAAGTTGTTGATGCCGGATAAACCGTGAAACCGACATTCTCGAATGCGGCAGCGGCCCGGGGCATACGCCTTGGACTGGTCACAAGCGCGATACTCTCAATTTCAGCTGTTAACAGAGCATGGCGGGCGGCTCGGGCACTTTCAATCGTACCCCTTCCCTCTTCGACAACCCAACGCACCGGCACATAGAATTCTTTGTTTAGTAATTCCGCGCCGACAGCCGCTTCCGTGCGTCGGCTGGGAATAACCCCTTCGCCAACGATCAAAATCGGCAGTTGATGTTTACAATAGAGCCACGCCGCATAACGCGCCCGCGCGTTGCTAGAATCGCGAAGGCCGGAATGGAGATTATAAAGAATATTACGGC
>CAXAGK010000121.1:0-9410 GCA_963968305.1 uncultured Rickettsiales bacterium
TCGTTCTAAAAGGCGGATATCTTCCGGCCGGTAGTAGCGCCGGCCCCCACCCCGCTTCAATGGACTTACCTGAGAGAACTTACTCTCCCAAAATCGCAACACATGCTGCGGCACATCCAGTTCGCGTGATACTTCACTGATCGTTCTAAAGGCAGCCGCCGACTTCGCGACTTTCGCACGGGCACCGGTATCGGTTTTTTGCTGGTCGCTCAATATTCCTAATCCGGACGATGGTCGCTCTGGCCATCGTTGATACGGTTCTTCAGCACATGGCTTGGTCGGAATATTAAAACTGACCGCGGTAAAATAGGAACTTCTTCACCGGTTTTCGGATTACGACCGATCCGTTGGCCTTTCTTGCGGACGAAAAAACTACCGAAGGATGATATCTTTACCGTCTCACCATCCGATAACGCGTCTGATATTTCATTCAAAACTGACTCGACTAAATCTGCCGATTCGTTCCGCGATAATCCGACTTCCTGATAAACGACTTCCGTTAATTGCGCCCGAGTGACGGTCTTGCCCGTCATATTCTATCCCCCTGCTTGAGACTAGATCTTATCGATCGTTAATTTACTTGACGGTAGTGCGAGCGTCCACCCACGTCAATTCCGAAGCACCACTCGCCTGCAAATTGCTATTAGAGACGAAATAGGGCGGAGCCCCAGGAAAACCCGCCACCCAGGGCCGATAATGCTATCAAATTTCCTTTTTTGAGACGTCCGTCCGACGCAGCTTGCTCAAGCGCCAACGGGATCGTTGCCGCCGAGGTATTGGCCTGCTTATCGACCGTCACAACAATCTTTTCAGCCGGGAAACTAAGTTTCTTCGCGATACTGTCCATGATCCGCTTATTTGCCTGGTGCGGAATCAGCCAATCGACATCGTTGATCTTTAAGCCATTGGTCTCTAGCGCGGTCTCGACGACCTCGCTCATGCGTTGGACCGCGTGGCGAAAAACTTCCTTGCCTTCCATGCGCAAATAACCGGATGTGCCAGTCGTGCTCGGTCCGCCGTCGACATATAGCATGTCGTAATACTCACCGTCGGAATAGATATGTGTCGAGAGGATGCCACGATCCTGATTGGAACCGGCCACCTCACTCCCGCGCAGAACCGTCGCACCGGAGCCGTCGCCAAAAAGGACGCAGGTCCCGCGATCCTCCCAATCTAGGATTCGGCTGAACACCTCGGCACCGATGACAAGGGCCGTCTCGGCCTGCCCGAGCCGAATCATATTGTCGGCTGTCGCGAGCGCATAAACATAGCCGGCACATACCGCCTGCACGTCAAACGCAGCGCCGCGGCGAATGCCTAATTTCGACTGCACCCGTGCCGCGGTCGCCGGAAATGTATTGTCCGGTGTCGCGGTTGCCAGAACGATAAGATCGATTTCATCACTACTTACACCAGCGTTGTCTAAGGCGGCGCGCGCCGCATGCTCGGCGATATCCGAGGTAAGCTCACCCTCCGCCGCGATATGACGTTGCGTGATGCCCGTGCGTTTGCGGATCCATTCGTCTGACGTATCGATTTTCCGGGCCAAGTCGTCATTGGTGACGATATTTTTCGGGAGATACGAGCCAAAACCAATGATTTGTGAACGGCGCATGTTAGGAAACGGCAGCCTTTTTCTGTTCGTCTTGCCCGGCCTTCAGTCTTGCGAAGTCCTGCTTTATTTTATCCGTGAAACCGTGTTGCGCCATATCCACGCCAGTACCGATGGCATTGGCGAAGCCGACGCTATCGGTCCCTCCATGGCTCTTTATGACGATTCCATTAAGACCTAGCAACATCGCACCGTTATACTTTCGCGGATCAGTCCGTTGGCGCAGGTTATCCAGTGCCCGGCGAATGAACAAATACCCAATCTTTGCCGCCAAGCTGCTCTTGAAAGCATCCCGCAGAAAACTGGTATAAAGCTTTGTCATTCCCTCAGCCGTCTTCAACGCGACATTGCCGGTAAATCCATCCGTCACAATGACATCAACCGTGCCGGCCGGAATATCGTCCCCTTCGACGAAGCCCATAAATTCGATCGGCAATGACGTATCGTTGAGGATAGCGGCAGCTTCCCGTACCTCATCACGCCCCTTGAGCGCTTCGACCCCGACATTCAGAAGCCCTATCGTCGGTTTGTCGATCCCAAGTACCGTTCTGGCAAAAACTTCACCCATAACGGCGAATTGAACCAGATTATCCGCATCGCACTGCACATTCGCGCCAAGATCGAGCATACAGCTCTCTCCGCGCATTGTCGGGTAATACGTGGTGATTGCGGGCCGGTCGATACCAGGAAGCATTTTGAGGACGAATTTCGCAATCGCCATCAGCGCGCCCGTATTGCCCGCCGAGACAACGCAGCTTGCCTCACCGTCCCGAACCGAATTGATCGCCAAGCGCATGCTAGATTCGCGCGCTGACCGAAGGGCTACCGATGGTTTGTCCTCGCCACTCACGACCTGCGTCGTATGCCGATACTCGGTCACTGACACCAATTTTGGGTAGGCTTGAACGAGGGGCTCCAGGCGCGGTTGATCACCAAACATCAAAAATGAAATATTCGGGAATCGTTCTCGCGCAATTTCTGCGCCGTCGATCACAACTTCCGGGGCTCGATCCCCACCCATCGCGTCGAGCGCAATGAAGAGTCGGTCAGACACCACGCGATCGTCCAGATGCAAAACTGAATTGGATCAGATTGCGGCTACTTCGACAACCTCACGGCCGTCGTAGTGGCCACAAGCGCCACAAACATGATGCGGACGCTTCAACTCTCCGCAGTTCGCACATTCTGCGGAACTCATTGTTTTTAACGAATCATGAGCGCGGCGCATATTGCGACGCGATTTTGATACCTTTTTCTTCGGTACAGCCATCGAACAAATTCTCTCGAAATTTCGGGTGCCTAGCGGCAAATTCGCGCATTGATAGCCAAATTTAGCGCCTACGGCAAGCAAGTGTTCGCCTTTGTTATGAATTGTTTCGCTTTAACCCGGCAAGCTCCGCGAAAGGTCCAGTCACACCCTCCGGATTCAAATCACTCTCGGACAGCTCGAATTCAATCCCCTCTTTTCGTGGGTAAGGCTCCAATTCAAGCGTCAGACATTGCGACACCATTTCACCGATATCGATCGAATCACCTTCGATGATTTCGTCATAGCACTCCTCATCTTCGACTTCGACGACGGCTTCCGGCTCGATTTCTTCCTCCCGGACGAACCTTTCGCTCAACTCGGCGGAAACCTCGGCTTCGACCGGCTCCAGGGTAACGATACATTCTTGCGTTACTTTGGCGGCCAACCGCCCCGTTATAGTCACGACGGACCCGTCTTTCGATTTTCTTATGTCGAGCTTAGCTGACACACTGCTGATCGCGAGTAGCCCTAAGCGCGGTGCCAGGGCCATACATTCCTCGGCGCTGGCCTCTAAATCCTTGTGCAGCCCTTCACGGCCAATTTCTTCAAGCGTGACAGCGCGAGAGAATTCAATTTTATCCATCATAAATCATTGCCTTTATTTCCGAGCGGGCTTCCGAATTTAACGAGTCCGTCCTGCCAAATGGAAGACGACTGGCTACTAAGTGCTAGAGTCTCCTGTTTCACATACATGACGATCGCCGCGACAACTTCCTCGCTCGGTGTCGTTTCAGAGAACAAATTCCGCCTCAGTGCTTCGGATAATTCCGCGTCTCCACCTTCTAGCCCGTCCATGTAAGCTCCAAACCGTCCATACATGCCTTCGGCCAAAGACTTTACTTTACGGCCAACAGAGAGGTCACCGATTCCCATCTCGCGCATATTGCGATCGAAATCCAGGACCGCTTCCTCGGAAAGAGAGCGCGCGAGCTCCGCGTGCTCCTCCTCCTCGCGCATGCGATGCATTACGAGAAATAAGTGCAAAACCAGAACTTCGAACCGGCCGGTCGGCGTATCCGGCACACCGAATTCGACAAAAAACTCCAGACGCCGCGACTGTTCGACAATAGACCGATACAACTCGCGCGCCGGGGAGCTCGTGCCGGAGAATAGTTTTTTTAAGAGTGAAGCCATAAAATCCGCATGTCTAAATCCCCTACAGGGCTTACAAATCACCGCGTTTGAAACGATCTAACCGCAAGTCGGGTGCGGCACAACTGTAATTCGGCGAAAATTACGTTATAGTGCTGCCAAGAAGATGTCCCTTTAGCGCCTTTAGGAGGCTCGTTATTGTTGATGCGTAGACCAATCGCCACCATTGCAATTGCCGCGACACTGGCCGTCGCTACCGTGGCCTGTGCGCCACGTAAGGCGAATAGGGGCAATATCCCGACAGTGAGCCAGTTGGAAAAACTTAAAGTCGGAAAGCATTCCAAGGTATATGTCCGTGGCATACTGGGAACGCCGTCCACGTTCGGCACGTTCGATAAAGACGTCTGGTATTATATCGGCCGCCGGATTGAGAAATGGGCGTTTTTCGACGAGAAGGTATTAGAGCAGCAAATCGTAGTGGTCTACTTCGATCCAAAGGGCACAATCGAACACATCCAAACCTATGACAAAAGTGACAGCCGTGAAGTCGAAATCGTCGAAGGCAAGACGGCAACGTCTGGCCACGAGCTGAGTGTGATAGAACAAATTATCGGCAACCTCGGACGTTTCAATCGCCCAGGATCCTCCGACAGCCGCTACTAGAGCGAGCGATCTACAGGCAATAAAAAAAAGCCCCGAGGCAGCGAGCCACGGGGCTTTTAACGTCCGATAATCGCGTGCTAATGCGCCAGCATGGCCAACAGCAATAGCGCCACGATATTCGTGATCTTAATCATCGGGTTAACGGCGGGACCAGCCGTATCCTTATAAGGATCACCAACCGTATCGCCGGTAACCGCGGCATGGTGGGCATCTGAGCCCTTACCACCGTGATTGCCGTCCTCGATGTACTTCTTCGCATTATCCCAGGCGCCGCCGCCCGCCGTCATCGAAATGGCGACAAACAAGCCTGTGACAATCACGCCCAGCAGCATCGCGCCGAGAGCCGCAAAAGCAGCGGCCTGATCGGCAACAGCCAGCACAATCCAATAGAGAGCCAGCGGGCTAAAAATCGGCAACATCGAAGGAATAATCATCTCTCGAATTGCGTATTTCGTCAGCATGTCGACGCAGGTGCCGTATTCTGGCTTAGCCGTGCCTTCCATGATGCCCGGGATTTCCTTGAACTGGCGCCGCACTTCGACGACAACCGCGCCACCGGCCCGGCCAACAGCCGTCATGCCCATCGCACCGAAGAGGTACGGCAGGAGGCCACCCATGAAAAGGCCGACCACAACATACGGATTGTTCAGGCTGAAGTCCACCGGTACATCGGCAAAGAACCGATCGAGGTCCGCAGTATAGGCAGCGAACAGCACCAGAGCACCGAGGCCTGCCGAACCAATGGCGTAACCCTTGGTGACCGCTTTGGTGGTGTTGCCAACCGCATCCAGGGCGTCCGTGGTCTTACGGACACTCTCATCGAGTTCCGCCATCTCGGCGATACCACCGGCATTATCTGTGACCGGTCCGTAGGCATCGAGGGCGACAACCATGCCCGCCAATGCCAACATCGTCGTCACCGCAATCGCGATACCGATCAATCCGGCGACTTGATAAGTCACCACGATCGAGACGCAGATGAGAATCGCGGGAACAGCCGTGGCTTCCATCGAAACCGCGAGGCCTTGGATAACGTTCGTGCCATGACCTGTCTCGGACGATTTCGCCACCGAGCGCACCGGACGGTATTCCGTCGAGGTGTAGTACTCGGTGACCCAGATGATCAGCCCCGTCAGCACCAAGCCGACGATACCGCACAAGAACAGGTCCATGCCGGTGAAGGTAGAATCGCCCATCTTCATGACCGTACCCATGCCGATGACATGATCTGTAATCGGCCAGAGCGCGATCGCGGAAATCACCGCACTACCGAAGAACCCCTTATAAAGCGCACCCATAACGTTCTGGCTCGTACCGAGGCGCACGAAGAACGTGCCGAGGATCGAAGCGACAAGACAAACGCCGCAGATCACCATCGGATAAAGCAGGAACTGGCTCAATTCGATACCGCTGATGCCGTAGATGAGCGACAACACCATGGTCGCGCCGACAGTCACAACATACGTCTCGAACAAGTCAGCTGCCATGCCCGCGCAATCGCCGACATTGTCACCGACGTTATCCGCGATAACAGCAGGGTTACGGGGATCATCTTCCGGAATACCGGCTTCGACCTTACCCACGAGATCGGCGCCAACATCAGCGCCCTTCGTGAAGATGCCACCGCCGAGACGCGCAAAGATCGAGATCAGCGATGCGCCGAACGCAAGGCCGATCAAACCGTTGATGAGTTCTTTCTCCGTGGCCCCCTGCGACACGAGCAGGCTGTAATAGCCGGCAATCGACAGCAGCGCGAAACCGGCGACGAGCATTCCCGTCACGGCACCTGAACGGAAGGCAATCGAGAGCCCTTGCGCCAAGCCTTGGCGCGACGCTTCCGTCGTCCGTACATTGGCACGGACAGAGATCAACATACCGACGTAACCTGCCGCACCCGACAAGATCGCGCCGATCAAGAACCCGATGGCCGCCTGGCTACCCAGGAAATAGAACAAAACAATAGCCACCACGACACCGACCATGGCGATCGTGCGGTATTGTCGATTTAAATAAGCTGAGGCGCCTTCTTGAATGGCACCCGCGATTTCCTGCATGCGTTCCGTGCCGGCACTCGCCGCCAAAATCGAGCGGCTAGCGATAATTCCGTAAAGCACTGCGATAACGCCACAAGCGATGACGAGCATTAGTAGCATCGTTCACCCACCCCGTAATGTTGCTGAGACAATTCTATTTTGCTTTTCTCTCGCCCGCACCCGACCCGAATACAAAAACATCAGGCGCAGCCATTGAAAACCGCCGGGAAGATGCCAGAACGTTGGATGAAAGGCAATATGCAGGTGACGCTGATTTCAGCTGGCTCGTGACGGTCTAACTAGACGTCTGAAAAGGGCTACTTAAACCCGCCTTTACGCTCATACGCGCCTTGAATAATGACCTGCTTGACCTTGCCCTTGCCGATGGCGCGTTCGGCCGCCCACATCAGTCGGGATTTTACCTGCGCGACGTTAATGCCGGTTTGTCCGGCTTGCTGCATGGAAAAATACGAGTGAAGGTCGCGGAAAACTGCGTCTTTCAAGCGCGGAAAGGCTTCGTCGCCATGCGCCTTCGCGTCCTTATCGTGCATTTCCAAACTGACGCTGATGGTAATATAGCGGTCGACTCGACCCTCGCGAATGGCGGAAATCGAGAGGTTCTCGATATCCACGAATTCCGCTTCGTCGAGGCTCTTTTCCTCAACCGCGCCTTCGAGAACCGGCGCGTCGGCTTGGCGGAAGAAATACCACACAGCGCCGCCGCTGCCCGCAATGACGATCAACGCAACAACTATGATGACGATTCGGTTCATCTAAACTTTCGGTCCCCAAAGACACAGCCCATTTGTAACAGGAAGATCGTCCTATGGTAAGAGCACTGCCTTTTCCCACAGGAACCTAAACATGACGATAGCCAAGCTCGTCAAATGGTACGGTATCACCTCGGAAGTCCAGCACCTTCACGCCGTGACCGCCGACAATCCTCCCAACCAGCGTGATTGGCAGCCCAAGTTCGAGCGATAAATCCAACACGGCCTGCGTTTTAGAACTCGTGAATACCAACTCGTAGTCATCTCCTCCGGTGACAACCAGATGGCGCAATTCTGGATGCAGGGCCAAAATTTCCCGCGACGGCGACGAAAGAGGCACACGATCCATTTCGATTTCCGCGCCAACGTCCGACGCTGCCGTTATATGGCCAAGATCGGCCAGTAACCCATCGGAAACATCGGCCCCCGCCGTCGCCACTTCTGCCAGACGCAAGCCTAAGGTAAAGCGTGGTTGCGGCAACCTATAGCGCCCCGCGATCTCCCGCGCGGCGGCCTCATCCGCTAATTCGATTGAACCATCGGCCACTTTAAGCCCCAAGGCCCCATCACCAATTGTGCCGGAAACGAAAATACCGTCCCCGACCGAAGCACCGGCGCGCCGAACGGCCCGCCCGTTAGCCACGAGACCGAACAAGGTTGCGGAGAGGACTGCGGGTCCAGTGGTGGACACACTATCGCCGCCGATCAAATGGATATCGAACTCATTTTGATCGTCCCTCAATCCAGAGACGAAACTTGCAAGCCAGTGGTCCGGTATCTCGCGCGATAACGCGATATTGAGTGTATAGGCGTGAGGTGCCGCCCCCATTCCGGCCAGATCGGACAAACTCACGCGCAATAACTTGCGGGCGATCATATCTGCAGGCTCGTCTCCGATATAATGAACACCTTCGACAATGGTGTCGGTCGTCACGATTAAGGATTGACCCGCATCGGGCGAGATAAGCGCCGCATCGTCGGTCAGGTTGAACGCACCCGGATACCCGGCCGCTAGCGGCGCAAAGTAATCAGCAATCCGCTCAAACTCACCCTTTCCCATCGCCGGCATTCTCCGAAAGCCGCGGTTCACGTGCCATCCGATCCAACACACCATTTACGAAATTAGGTTCGGAGCCGCCGAAAAATGCCCGCGAGACGCCAACATATTCGTTGATGCTGAGAGGCGCGTCGATATCTGGACGATCCGTCAATTCATAGGCACCGGCGCGCAAGATCAACCGCAGCAACACTTCTATACGGTAAATGCCGCGTTCCTTCTCAAGTGCGCCGTCGATCAGATCGTCATAGCGTTTCCACGCCGCTGCTACTCCTTCGACGATATCGATGAAAAGTTCTTCATCGACGTTCTCCGGAGTGATGACGTCCTCGCCTTCAACAAGGCCGCTCAATCTGCGCTCTCGAAAATCGGCAATTGCCACTTCGACTGACTTATTGGCGATTTCCATTTGATAGAGGGCTTGGACGGCGGCCAGACGCGAGGCACGCCGACGAACACCTTTAGAACCGGTACGAGCCATCTCTATCGCGGGTACAGACCGAGACGATTCTTCATCGCGATCATTTCAAGGCATGTATTGGCAGCGAAGGCCCCTTTGTCGCCTCCGTCGCGCGACGCACGTGCCCAAGCCTGGTTACGGTTTTCGCAGGTCAATATACCATATCCGAGCGCCAGAGAATAACGCGTCGCCAAATCCATCAGTCCGCGCGCGCTTTCACCGCAGACGTAATCGTAGTGGGTCGTCTCTCCTCGGATCACGCAGCCGAGCGCAATATAACCGTCGAAACGGCGGCGATTGGAATCGAAATCCATTGCCCGCATACCAAATTTGATCGCCGCCGGGATCTCAAACGCGCCAGGAACAGTAAATCGCTCGAACTCGGCCTCGGCTTCCTCGAGCGCTGCGGTCGCG
>CAXAGK010000122.1:0-9400 GCA_963968305.1 uncultured Rickettsiales bacterium
GCGGCGGATCTATAAAGAACGGGCGCTCGGTTATATGGGGCTCACGCCGGGCACCGCGATGGATGGGCTTGCGATTGACCGGGTCTTCATCGGGTCCTGCACGAATAGCCGGATCGAGGATTTGCGGTCTGCCGCGGCAGTGGCTAAAGGCCGCCACGTACCCGATGGCGTGAAGGCGATGGTGGTACCGGGGTCGGCGTCGATCAAACGGGAAGCCGAAGCCGAAGGGCTCGATCGGATATTTATGGATGCCGGATTCGAGTGGCATGAATCAGCATGTTCGCTGTGTTGTGCGTTGGGTTACGATTTGGTCTCGCCGTCAACAAGATGCGTCTCGACTTCCAACCGGAATTTCGAAAACCGGCAAGGCCCCGGTGCCCGCACCCATCTTGCCAGTCCCGCGATGGCTGCGGCGGCTGCCGTGAGTGGTAAAATCGTCGACGTCAGGAAGATATGAGCCATGGATAAGTTTACCCAACTGACCGCGACCGCCGTACCGATGCGGAACGACAATATCGACACCGATGCAATTATTCCCGCGGTCGCGATGAAGAATGTCGGTATCGATATGCGCGGCCTTGGCGAGTATCTGTTTTATGAATGGCGATTCGACCCTAGTGGCGCGCCGATAGAAGATTTCATCCTTAGCCAGTCGCAATACAAGGACGCCGGTATCATCGTCGCGGGCCGAAATTTTGGTTGCGGGTCCTCGCGGGAGCACGCGGTGTGGGCTTTATTATACGCTGAAATCCGATGCGTCATCGCGCCCAGCTTCGGAGATATATTTTACGGCAATTGCTTTAAGAACGGCGTGTTGCCGGCAAAAGTGGATGCCGCGACGCACGAAAAACTCATGCGCGATGTTGAGGAAGCCAGTGGTGGCTCGACGATGTCCGTCGATCTGGAGACGTTGAAGATCGTGTCGCCGACGGGAAATGAGTACGCATTCACCATCGATGTACCGGGCCGGGAGGCCTTGCTCTCGGGGCTCGACGATATCGGTGCGACACTGGTCTATGACGCAGAGATCGCCGCTTTCCAAAAGGTGCAAGCCGCTGAAAAGCCTTGGCTTCACAATACCCGATTTGCCGTTGGGGCCGCTGAACGCGACTAATACGGAAGGACGCCTCCCATGCGAAAGACGACGCGTTTCAAGGAACTGATCAACGCGCCGGAGCTCCTTATGATGCCCGGCGTCCATGACGCGCTCTCGGCGCGGATCGCCGCGAATGCCGGGTTCGATGCGTTGGTCGTCGGCGGATTTGCGGCAACGGGCGTGTTGTTGGGGGAACCCGATAGCTCACAACTGACGATGAGCGAGCTCGCCACGCATTACGGGCGCATTTGCGATGCCGTCGATATTCCGGTCTTCGTCGATGGCGATACCGGGTTTGGCAATGTCACCAATGTCGCCCGCACCGTGCGTGCTTTCGAGAAGGCGGGAGTCTCCGCCATGTTTATTGAGGATCAGGTGTTCCCGAAACGCTGCGGTCACACGCCCGGCAAGGCGGTGGTCGAGATCGGTGATTATTTGGACAAGCTGAAAGCGGCACTGGATACCCGCATCGATCCCGATTTTGCGATCATGGGGCGCACTGATGCCTTGGCGGTCCACGGTATCGATGCGGCGATCGAACGGGCGCAGATGTTCGCCGAGGTCGGCGCGGATATCGTCTTCGTTGAAGCACCGCCGGATATTGCATCGATGCGCCGCGTCTGTGCGGAAGTCGACGCGCCGCACATTGCGAATATGGCGGATTTTGGGAATACGCCGCTGCTGCCGGCGGATGAGTTGCAAGAGATCGGTTTCGCCGCTGCCGTCTGGCCGGTCACGGGTCTCTTCGCGATCACCAAAGCGATGCAGGACGTCTACAGGACGTTGAAGCGCGACGGTACTTCGAAAACCGCCCAACCTAATATGGTCGATTTCCAAGCCTTTACCGATTTAGTTGGCTTGCCCGAATTGCGTGACAGCGAGGAAGAGTATCTTGGCTTCGCGCGCGATTATCTTGCGAACCGGAAACAGGCCGCGGAGTAGCGAGCCCACCCCCACCCTAGCCCTCCCCCGGAAGCGGGAGAGGGGACGTCACCGAGTGGCTCGCTAGAATTCCCTCTCCCGCTTCCGGGGGAGGGTGAGGGCGAAAGGGCTAACCCTCCCGCAGCGGTATTTTGAATTCTTCGACCTTCCCAGTCTCCGGATCAATCTGGCAGCGCACGGTGTGGTTGGTATTCATGCCGTAGGTGTGGAGTGAGACCGAGACCTCATCGCTGACATTTGAGACGGTATGGAAGGTACCGCTCGGCATGCCGATGGCATCACCTTGGCGCACGTCCTTTACGCCGCGCAGCTGGATTTCCCCCTGGCCCGGTTTGGAGCCATCATCGATGCGCTTGTAGATCGTATTCTTCTCCTCGCCATCGACGCCGGCGACGACCGCCCAAGTGCCATGGTCGTGGACCGGTGTAACCCGTCCCGGCCGGAAGCATGCGGCGAAGACCATCAAGGTGTGATCTTCTTCCTCATGGAGGACATAGAGGCTGGAGCCGCGCTCGTCGTTGACCTGATAATGCTCGGGCTTGATCCAGGCATCCCGGTTTTCGACCAACTTCTGTGCCAATGGCCGGACTTTGCTCAGGATTTCGGATTCAGTCTCGGCCGAGGCCACGGTAGTGCGCAGATCGTCAACGTAATCTTGAACGCTGTAATTTTCACTCATCTTGTCTCCCCCCGTTTACCTGCCTTTGAACTTATTCGGTTTCCGCTTCTCGGTGAAGGCTTTCGCGGCCTCGTGGAAATCTTCCGTCAGGTACAGCTTCAAGGCATTGAGTTGCGCACCAGATTCACGGCCGACCTGTTCCATCTTGAGACGGCGGGTGCGCACGGTGGCGCGCACTGACAGCGGCGGGTTGGCGTTGATCTGTTGCGCCAGTTCTTTCGCGACCTCCAGGTATTTTCCTTTAGGCGCGATGCGGTCGATAAACCCGGCAGCGTGGCCTTCCTCGGCGCCGAAGAACCGGCCCGTCAACGCGATCTCCGTCGAGAAAGTGGTGGCGCCTCGGTATTGCATCAAGCTCCAATATTTTGAGCCGCCGAGTCCGCGCGATGTCTCTGTCAGCTGTATCTGCGTACCTTCCTCGGCGACGATTAAATCGCTCTCCAGGATGATCCCGAATGCGAGGCCAAGGACATAGCCGTGCGGGGCCGTGATGACCGGTTTCCAATTCACCGACTTGATGAATAAATCGCCGGAGTTCGAGCCGCGTGCCTGCGGGCCGCCGAGCTTCAGGAACTCCTCGCGGGAGCGCAATTGGCGCTGATGGACGTCAGCGCCGGAGGAAAATGCCCGCCCGTTGCCGTGGATGATCGCGACATTGGCATCGTCATCGGTGTCAAACCGGTTCAGCGCTTCGCCGAGCGCATAGACCAACTCGTCGCTGAATGCGTTGAGTTTGCGCGGGCGGTTCAGGCTGATGATCGCGATTTGATCCTCCACCTTGTAGTGGACGAGGTCGTCCAGATTCTCTTCACTCATGCTTTTATGCTCCTAATTGGCTGGCGATTTCGCCGGCGGAATCACGTTCGGGGCTCCGAAGGGTCACCCCGCCGTCAACGACAAGGACTTGGCCCGTGATGTAGCGGGCTTGATCCGATAACAGAAACCGTGTGGCCTGGCCGATGTCCCATCCTGTGCCTTCCACACCGAGGATCGACGCTTGGCTTCGCGCGGCGCGCGCGTCGTCGGACATACCCCTGGTATAGACCATTGGTGTATAGACCGGTCCCGGTGCCACGCAATTTACCCGGATGCCGTCGGGCCCGTGGTCGATCGCCATGGCCTGGGTCAGCGCGATGACCGCCCCTTTGGAGGTCGTGTAAGTGGTGAGGCCGCGTGGCCGCAATGCGGAGATCGACGAGATGTTGACGATTGCACCGCCGTCGCCGGAAGAGATCATCGCCGGGATCGAGTATTTCGAGAGCAAGAACATCGTCTCTACATTCACCTGCATGACCTTCCGATAGGTCTCCAGCGGCTCGTCGACGACCGAATTACGGCTGCCGATGCCGATATTATTGTCGAGACAATCGAGCCTGCCATAGGTCTCCATAACGCTGTCGATCAAGGCTTTGCATTCGGCCTCTTCCGTGGCGTCGCAAGCGAATGCCGTGGCGTCGTTGCCTTCTTCCTTGATCATGGCGACGGTGCGCTCGGCGGCCTCCAGTTTTCGATCCATGACCGCGACTTTCGCGCCGGCCCGGGCCAATAGGACCGCTGCGGCGCGGCCATTACCGATACCTTCGTTTTTTGAGCCGCCACCTGCGATTAGCGCTACTTTTCCTTCGAGACCTAAATCGTCCATTCGTTTTACTCCCATGTCTTTCCCGCGACGGCGGGAATTTAGTGTGCGTAGACCGACCGATTTGGATTCCCGCCTGCGCGGGAATGACGGGTAAAGGAAAGTGTCATCTCACGACTTCTTCCTATTCACGAACGCCGTCATCAAGGTGTGTGGCTCGTCCGTGGCATAGCAGCCGGCAATTGCTTCGATTCCGACTTTTGCGGCATCGGTGATCGACATCCGCTCCCAATCGTTGATCAGACGCTTTTGCACGCGGATGGCGTTCGGCCCGCAGGCTAATAAAGACGCTATCCAGCCCTCGACAGCGTCGTCCAATCCTTCGGACGGCACCAATTTCTGCAAAAATCCGATGCGTTGCGCCTCTAGTGCATCGATATGATCGCCGGTCAGCACCAGCTCCACGGCCTTCCCCCAACCGATCAGGCGCGGCAGGAGGGCCGCTTCCATGCCGGAGGGAATGCCGAAACGGGTCTCCGGCATGCCGAATTTGGCGTGATCCGCCGCGACACGCATATCGGCGGCGGCCGCGACTTCCATTCCAGATCCGAAACAATACCCGTTAATCCGCGCTATAACCGGGACAGGGAAGGTGCGGACCGCGTCGCAGGCGTAGTGTGTCTTGGTCGATGCCGCATGACCGTCCACCGGCTTATAATGCGCCATGTCGGCCAAATTGCTGCCGCCGACGAAGGATTGCTCACCGGCTCCGGTGATGACCAACGCCCGCAGGCTCTCGTCATGGCGTAATTCAGTCATTACGTTTATAAAACGTTGTTTGCCGCCAACCCCCAGCGCATTCCGCTTCTGCGGATTGTTGAAGGTCACCCGGGCGATGCGGCCGTCCTGGCCCCGGTCGTCGAAATCGACCAGTACGAGGTCTTCAATATCGGTCTCCGACGTCATGTAGTGGCCTCCTTCACGTGGTTCTCGGGTAATTTGGCGCTCAACGCACCTTCGGTTGGCGACGTATCGTCAAATGCCGGTGTTGTTCGCAGTTTTTCAGTTATTGTATCGATATGAGAACAATTAAAATTAGCGAAGAAATTAGGCCTCAATCGTGTCGCGAAATCCCAAAAGACGGCCAAACTGACGTCAGCCTGAGTCATTTTAGCACCGGTCAGCCAGTCACCTTCGCACGTGCCGTCCAACCAGTGAAATCCGTCGCGAATTTGCGTCTCGCATGCCTCGATCCACGGCTGATGCCATTTCTCCTTTGCGCGGAATTGACGCTCGTAGAGTACCGAGACCAGCTTATCCATAATACCGAGTTCGACTCCAAGAAGGGAGAGGACACGCCTGCGTAATGGCCCGTCTCGCGGTGTGAGTGCGTGGTCTGGGCCCGCCAGTTCGTCCAAATAGTCGATGATTGCGGCGCTATCGACCAGACATTCGCGTCCTTCCAGCTCAAGCACCGGCACCCGGGTGATCGGATTGAGCTTGGCGAGGTCTATTTTTGCGTCACCGAACGGAATGACGCTCTCATGGTCGTAGTCGAACTCGTAGAGCCGCAGGGTCACGGCGACCCGGCGCACGAATGGCGAGTTATAGCGTCCAAAGAGGCGCATCTCGGGGTTTAGGTCGCCGCCCTGACGATGGGCATGACTTCCTTGGCGAATAATCGCAGGGAATCGAGCACCTGTTGGTGCGGCATGCCGACCCATTGAATGCCGAGGATGATGACATTCACGCCGAGGCGCTTGTTGTAATCGATAATCTGCTCGGCGACCATTTCGGGAGAGCCCAGCAGGAAGCGGCCATCGGCCAGTTCCTCGAAGGGCAGGTTCAGGTCGTTGTCACCTTCCGGCATGGATTTGTCCTGCCCCCATTCGTGGTAAGCCTTGTACTTGGCCTCGAGATAGGGACGTGCGAGCTCAACGGCCTTTTCCGTAGTTTCCGCGACGAAGCACTCGCGCATCAGCGGCAGAACGCTCGGGTCCGGTTTGCCTTCCGCTTCCAGGGCTTGGCGATAGACGCCGAGCTGGCGCTCGATCGTATCCATGCGTTGGTGCGGATTGATGAACCATGTATCCGCCATCCTTGCGCAGCGGCGGACGGCGGCGTCTACATTGGCGCCGATCCAAAGCGGCGGCATGGGTTTCTGGACGGGTTTGACGGATGACGAAGCCTCGTCGAGTTCGAAGTGGGAGCCCTTCATAGTGACGGTGTCTTCCGTCCAAAGCCGCTTGATTGCCTCCAAACATTCCTCGAAGCGTTTGCCTCGATCCTTTGCCTCCGTGCCGAAGGCCTTGAACTCAACGTCGCGGTAGCCGATGCCGGAGCCGAAGACCAACCGCCCGCCGGACATGATGTCGATCGAGGCGAGCTGTTCCGCGATGTCGAGCGGCTTATGCAGCGGCAGCAACACGATCCCGGTGACGAGCTTTGCGTTCGGCGCCTCGACCATGATCCGTGAGAGAAACGGCACCAACTGCAACGCCTGCATCGGCGCCGTCGAATAATGCTGACCCTTCAGGATATAGGTATACCCCAGCTCATCCGCGACCCGTGCCTGCTCGCACGCCTCGGCGAAGGTTTCCTGCATATCCATCTCAGCGGGAAATTGCCCGCGCATGAAAAATCCGAATTCCATTGGCATTGCTCTCGCTCCCAAACTCAATTCACGTTAGGGAGCAATTTGGAACGGCAAGGCTGGACAGCAATGCAATCGAATTGGATCGCTTCCGTTCTCCGGAATGGCTCTGTTTCTTGCCCATCTTCAGACGATAGGGTGTTGGCTTCCAACCGTTAGCGAGGAATGTCGATGCTCCAACTGCGCCCAAATTGCGAATATTGCGACAAGGACCTGCCGCCGTCCTCGACGGAGGCGATGATCTGCACGTATGAGTGTACGTTCTGTGCTGATTGCGTGGCGACCCATCTCCATAACGTTTGCCCGAATTGCGGTGGTGGGTTCGAAAAGCGGCCCATTCGGCCGTCTGTGGCGCGACGCAAGGGAGTGGGGTTGCCGCATCAAGCGGCGTCCGAGAAGCGTGTTCATCTGAAGCATGAGAAGGATGGCGTTGCCGCGTTCGTCGCCGAAGTGAAGGGGCTTCCGCCGGAAGACCGATAAGCGGGACTTGCGACCCTAGTATCGGGACGCATCTTTAGTGCTCATGGATGACACGTATCTTTTACCGGGACGACTGATCGAAAGTGAAGATCCCGCCGTCGTCGCCTATGCCGCGAAAGCGGTCGGCGGCGAGACCGATCCTACACAAAAAGCCCTGAAGCTGTTCTACGCCGTTCGGGACGACGTGCGTTATGACGCTTATCTACCGCTGGCCGATATTAAGAGCTATTCCGGTAAAGAAGCGCTCGCCATGGGCCGGGGCTGGTGCGTCTCGAAGGCGGCATTGTTGGCAGCGTGCGCGCGTGCGCAGAGTATCCCGGCGCGGCCCGGCTACGCGGATGTGCGCAATCATATGGCGACGCTGAAACTGACCGAGGCCATGGGAACGGATGTCTTCTTCTGGCACTCCTATTGCGAACTAAGGCTCGACGGCCGTTGGGTGAAATGTACGCCGTCCTTCAATAAATCGCTGTGCGACAAGTTTGGCCTCAAGACGCTCGATTTCGACGGCGAGACGGATTCCTTGTTCCACGAATATGACAAGACCGGCAACAAGCACATGGAATATATCCGCGACCGGGGACCGTTCCCGGATGTGCCGTATGAAGAAATCGTCGCGACGTTCCGGGCCGAATACCTGAATATGCAAGATGGTATCGAGGGCGACTTCGAGGCGGAGGCGGGGGAAGCGTAGCCGCCGACCGTTGTTCGGAGAATGGCAAAATGTGACAGTTTACTATTGAGAAGAGGCGGTAAGAACCTCAAACTAGATATATGGCGTTTTCGGGTTACATACATCGTATCGAGAGTGCCTCAAAAGAAGGCGGCGGAAATGCTAAAGCCTTCAGATCTGCAAACAGGGAGGATTTAATGACGCGTTCCTTTGAAAAGAAGATGATCGTCGGTGCGACCGCTGGTGCACTGCTTGCGCTCGGTGCGGTCGGGACCGCTAGTGCGGAAGTAGATACTGTTAAGATGGCGCAGCAGTTCGGCCTGCTTTATGTGCCGCTTCATGTTGTCATGGAAAACGGTCTCATTGAAAAACATTCCAAAGCGATGGGCATGAAGGCGCCGAACATCAAGATGTTCAAGATCAGCGGCGGTGCCAACATCAATAAAGCGCTTCTCGCCGGCACGATCGATTTCGGCGCTCACGGCGTCGGCCCGATGCTGAAGCTTTGGGGAAAGTCGAAGGGTCGCTTCAAGGGCGCCATCACGATGGCCGATATGCCGTTGAAGTTGAACTCCAACGATCCGAACGTGAAGACGGTCGAAGATTATCTGACGGTGAAAAACCATAAGATCGCGACACCCGCGGCCAAAGTCTCGATCCAGGCGGTGACGCTGCAAATGTTCACGGCAAACAAATGGGACGATCCGAACAAACTTGACCACCTCGTCGTCTCCATGAAGCACCCGATTGCCTTGGCGGCGCTATTGTCCGGCGGCCAGACGGTGAAGAGCCATTTCGCGACATTGCCTTATTCCTATCAGGAATTGAAAAGCGGCAAAGTCCACAACGTCATCACGTCCTATGACATCATGGGCGGTCAGCATTCCGTGTTGACGATGAGCGTTCCGGTAAAATTCGCCGAAGACAATCCGAAAACCTATGCGGCCGTAACCTCTGCCTACACCGAGGCGTTCGCCTGGATTAAAGCCAATCCGGAAGCGGCGGCCAAAATCTTCATTAAATACACCAAATCGAAAATGGATCCGGCCGATGTCATTGCCTTGCTCAAGGATAAGAGCGAAATCGAGTTTTCGGAAATTCCGAAGCACACGATTAAATACGGCAACTTCCTCGCCGGTATAGGCGATATCCCGCAGCCGAAAAGCTGGAAGGATTACTACATGCCGAATAATCATGGCTATGACGGAAGCTAAGCGAAAAAGATGGCTTCCGATATTGTGATGAGTGGAGCGGCGGGCGTGCAGCCCGCCGCCTCTTCGCCGATCGACCCAATCCTT
>CAXAGK010000123.1:0-9385 GCA_963968305.1 uncultured Rickettsiales bacterium
GGAAACTGGGCTGGACGCCATGACTGGTGGTCGCTAATAGTGCGGTTCCACTATATTTAGCGCAACTTGTGATTGCTGTAAGGCGGATTTGGCTCGTCGATGGATGTGCGATGGGGCGGCTGCGAGCTTTGAGAGATGAAGTGATGAAAGCTATAATGTTGGCTGCGGGCCTGGGATCACGGATGGGCCAGGATGGTGGATTTCCCCCGAAAGTTTTGCTGCGATTCGGGGGTATAAGCCTGCTGGAGCGTCATATTCGAATTCTCAAGAGTTTGAACATTTCCGAATTGGTGATCGGTGTCGGTTATAATGAAGATATGATCCATGAGGAACTGGAACGCATAGGTGCGGGAAGTTTTGTGCGGACAATCACGAATCCCGACTTCGCGCTCGGCGCCATCACGACATTGTGGTCGGTCAGGGAAGAATGTCAGGCGGGCGGACCGATTGTCATGATGGACGGCGACGTCTTGTACGATCAGAGTTTGATGGCGCGCTTGGTGAATGGAGGCGAGGAGGATTGCCTTCTCTTCGATAGCGATATTGAACCCGGCGAGGAGCCGGTAAAGATTTGCCTCTCCGGTGATACCATCGTCGATTTTGGGAAAATGCCCGAGATCCCTCATGACCGCTTTGGTGAATGGGTCGGGTTTACCCGCTTTTCAGCGGAACAGGCGACCCGCATTCCACAGTATGTGGCACCCTATATAGAGCGGGGAGAGACCGGCCAAATTTACGAGGTGGCAATTCGCGACCAGCTAATCGATGCTGATCCCAGCGTCTTTAAGATTGCCGATATTAGCGGGCAACCATGGATAGAAATCGACTTTCCGGAAGATTTTGAAAACGCGGCGCGCGAAATTTTGCCGCGATTGGAGCCATTGCCCTAAATGCCTGAGAAACCGCACCCAAAACCATTAGCGTTGGACCAGCGTCTCGCGAAATTCGCTGCCCGCGGATTGGCGAGGTTACCGGTCACACCGAATATGGTGACGGGCGCGAGTATTCTGGTCGGTGCTCTTGCGGCGGGATTGTTCGCTCAAGGCGGCGCGGTCGCGTATTGGGGAGCCGGTGTTTTCGTTGTCGTGGTGTGGATGGACCATGTCGATGGAGAGCTCGCGCGGCAGACTGGCATGACGAGTGAGTTCGGTCATTATTTCGACCATGCGGCTGCCATGTTCAACTACGTGATGATGTTTGTCGGCGCGGGTTTCGGCCTCGATGAAGGAATCTTGGGTATTTCGGGACTTCTTCTTGGTATAGGGGCCGGAATCGGTGTTGCGGCGATCATGTCCGTACGGATCTATGCGGAAGAGCGAATTAGCCGTTCATTCGTCAAGCAGACGGTGCGCGCGGGCTTTGAAATTGAGGATGTTCTTTACATTGTCGTACCGATTACATGGGTCGGAGGGCTCGATTATTTTATCCTGCTTGCGGGCATCGGGGCGCCGCTATTTTTGCTATATGTCATCTGGGATTGCCGGCGGGAAATGCGGCATCTAGGAAACAACAACTGATGCCGACATTACTCACCGGCGCGACGGGGTTTGTGGGATCGGCGGTTCTCCGTCAACTTCTATTCGCGGGGTATGACGTCCGCGTTCTTGCTCGACCAAAAAGTGATCGCCGTAATCTCGAAGGTCTGGAGTGTGAAATCGCCGAAGGCGACCTGAATGAGCCGGAGTCTCTTCGCGCGGCGGTTCGAGGATGCGAAAACCTGTTCCACGTCGCAGCTGATTATCGTCTGTGGACGCCTGACCCGACGGAACTCTATCGAACGAATGGTGCCGCGACTGTCGATTTGTTTCGTGCTGCTGCCGATGCAGGAGTAACTCGGATGCTCTATACGAGCAGCGTCGCGACCCTGGGGATCAATCCGGATGGCATACCATCCGACGAGACTACACCGGTGAGCGTCGACAATATGGTCGGGCATTACAAGCGGTCAAAGTTTCTTGGCGAAGAAGCAGTTTCCGCGTTGGTCCGCGATGACGGGTTACCGATCGTTATTGTCAATCCGTCGACACCGATCGGGCCACGGGATGCAAAGCCGACCCCGACAGGTCGTATGATTGTTGAGGCCGCCGCCGGCCGCATGCCCGCCTATGTTGATACGGGCTTGAACGTGGTTCATGTCGAGGACGTCGCGGTCGGCCATCTACTGGCGTTCGAGAAAGGGCAGATCGGCGCAAGATATATTTTGGGTGGGGAAGACCTTTCGTTGCGGGATATTCTGACCGAAATCGCAGCTATCGTTGGCCGAAAACCACCACGTATTAGCTTGCCGCGAGGGCCGCTTTTTCCGCTCGCATATGCCACGGAATGGTTGGCTAAATTGCGCAATTCTGGTGAACCGATGTTGACGGTAGATAGTTTGCGTATGTCACGAAAACGCATGTTTTTCTCCTCCGCAAAGGCGGAAAAGCAACTCGGATACACTGCGAGACCGGCGTTGGAGGCCCTGCAGGATGCTATCCGGTGGTTTCGTGACAATCGATATCTGTAGGCTGATATGACGCGGCCATACGATCAAAGGTTGGCCAATCTCCTTGTGAGACCAGTGAGCAGGACCAATGTACACCCGAATGCGGTGACGTTGTTTAGCCTTGCCTTAGGCGTTTCGTCCGCATGCATATTTGCGTTTGCGGATTTGGCGCTACAGTCGTTGGCCGCTTTCGTATTCATGTTGGCCGTGTTCGTCGATCATATGGATGGTGAACTTGCCCGCATGTCGGGTAAGACGAGTGTATTCGGTCATTATCTCGACTATCTGGTGGGGGCGGCGAATTACACTTTTCTGTTTTGCGGGCTTGGCCTTGCCGTTTATCGCGGGACGGGGATTGAGTTCGCGCTGTGGCTCGGTACGGCCGTGGGATTGTCGAATATCGTTATTGTGTCGCTGCGTATGTACATGGAGCGACGTTTCGGCGCGGAAGCGGTGGCGCATCCGAGTGCCAGCGGGATGGAGATCGAGGATTTTATCTATCTGATTGGACCCATCACTTGGCTTGGCGGTTTGGAATATTTTTTCTGGGCATACGGAGTGGGGACTCTGGGTTATTTGGGGTGGACGGTTTTTGAGTTGTTGATCCGCGACAGAAGCGCTTAATTGTATTGAATACTCTTAGATTCGACAGCATATGGAATTCAAGGCAAGCTGCGGCGAGGGCTGGGATTTAGCTGTTGAGTTTGCTAAGAGAATATCGGCGCATTAGTCGTGGGCTCTGTGTTGGCCCCCGGTACATAGTATCTTGACGATGGACGAGCCCGGGTCGTTGCTACGGCGACGAGATTCCGGAGATGGAAGGACATTCGAATGCGAGTGATTTTGGCGCAACCCAGAGGGTTCTGTGCGGGCGTGGTCAGGGCCATCGATATAGTCGAGTTGGCTTTGAAGAAATATGGGCCACCGGTCTATGTCCGGCATGAAATCGTGCACAACAAACGGGTTGTCGAGGATCTCAAGGCGAAGGGCGCTGTTTTCGTCGAGGAATTAGATGAAGTACCCGACGATGCCATTACCGTGTTCAGTGCCCACGGGGTTTCACAGAAAGTAGCCGATAACGCTCAATTGCGGCATCTACCTGTTATCGATGCGACCTGTCCGCTAGTTGCGAAGGTGCATAAGGAAGGCCAGCGCTATTCCGCGCAGAATTACGATGTCGTTCTGATCGGGCACGAAGGCCATCCGGAAGTCGAGGGTACGATGGGGCGGATACCGGGAACGGTGTATCTGGTTTCGTCGACCGACCATGTCGACAGCCTAGAAGTCAAAGATCCGGACAGGCTCGCCTATGTGACGCAGACGACGCTGAGCGTGGATGATACCCGCGATGTGATCGACGCGCTCAAGCAACGCTTCCCGAAGATTGTCGGCCCGGACGTGAAGGATATTTGCTACGCCACGCAAAACCGCCAATCGGCGGTCCGCAAACTGGCGACGGAAGTTGACCTTCTGCTTGTCGTGGGCGCGCAAAACAGCTCGAATTCGAACCGTCTTCGCGAGATCGGCGCGGAATTGGAAGTGCCAAGCTATTTGATCGATGACGCCAAGGCATTTGACACGAAATGGCTTGATGGAGTCGAGACGGTAGGAATTACCGCCGGAGCTTCCGCGCCTGAGGCGTTGGTGCAAGAATTGATATCACTTCTCAGTGAATTGGGTAATGTTGAGTTTGTTGATTTTGACGGTATCCAAGAGGATGTGTCGTTCAAGCTGCCGTCTGAATTGCAAGGCGTTGCCGCGTAACTGTTTCGGGGGAGAGGGGCGCGTCCTGGACGAGAAATTCGCTCGAAAATCAAAGGAATTGAATTAGTGCCAGTACCAGTTCGACAGCAAGCGCGGGTCGCCGCATATATTTTGAAGCAGAAGCTTTTAGGCCGTGAGCGCTATCCCTTAGTCCTTATGCTGGAACCGTTGTTCCGCTGCAATTTGGCGTGTTCGGGGTGTGGCAAGATCGACTATCCCGACGCCATCTTGAACAAACGTTTGAGCGTTGAGGATAGCCTGGCCGCCGCTGATGAATGCGGCGCACCGATGGTCGCGATTCCGGGTGGCGAGCCGCTGCTTCACAAGGAAATCGGCGAGATCGTGAAAGGGTTGGTGGCGCGCAAGAAATATGTCTCGCTTTGCACCAACGCATTATTGCTTGAGAAGAAACTCGATCTTTTTGAGCCATCGCCCTACTTGTTCTTCTCCGTTCATCTGGACGGTCTCAAAGCAGAACACGACAAGTCAGTCTGCCAAGACGGTGTCTTCGATCGTGCCGTAAAGGCGATTAAAGCGGCACAAGCCGCCGGTCATGCGGTCAATGTCAACGCGACGATATTTGATGGCACGGCGGCAGATCGGGTCGCTGATTTCTTGGACTTCTGCGAGGATAGTGGAATTTCCGGAGTCAGCATTTCGCCGGGCTATGCTTACGAGCGTGCGCCGAATCAGGAACATTTCTTGAGCCGTCAGAAAACCAAACAACTCTTCCGCGATATCTTCGCGCGCGGTAAGGATCGGAAATGGCCAATTAGCCATTCCAGTCTTTTCTTGGATTTCCTTGCGGGCAACCAGACTTATCAATGTACCCCTTGGGGAATGCCAACGCGCAACATCTTCGGTTGGCAACGGCCCTGTTACTTACTCGGCGAAGGCTATGCACCGAGCTTCCAAGCCTTGATGGAAGAGACCGAGTGGGAACAATACGGCACAGGAAAATATGAGAAATGCGCCGACTGTATGGCACATTGCGGATATGAACCGACGGCCGCGGCAGATGCGCTGGCCCATCCGATCAAAGCGTTGATGACTTCTCTTCGAGGTATCCGAACGGAGGGTCCGATGGCGGAGGAAATTGATATGTCGGCGCAACGGCCGGCGGAATATATCTTCGAGAAGATGGTCGAAAACTTGGCAACCGATCCTGTGTCTAAAGATGGCGCCTCAAAATCCGAGCGCAGCGACGCGGCGTAAACCCGCTAGGGCCGTGGATGAGTCACGGCCCAATCGCATCAGTCCTGGGAGTTCCCAAGGGCGTAGCATCAGTTCCAGTAAAACGGCGAGGGGCCGTGTCGTGCCGTCCGGAGCGAGGCCTTTGAGTGCGGCTAAGGGCAGCTTTCGCGATGCCGGGTCGGCAATGCTTCGGATCGCGATAAACGGGATATTATGACGTGCGGCCACGGCCGCGACGCCGCTGCTTTCCATATCTACGGCTAGAGCACCGGTGCGGGCGAACAACGCGGCTTTTTCCGAAGGTGTGGCGGCAGCTTTCTCCATTGTCGCGATCGCACCGCAAGTAAAATGTACGTTTGGGGCAAGGGCTTCCGTTAACGTGTGATGCCAAGCTTCATCTGTTTGATATTGTTCTCCAGTGCCATCAATAACGTTTTTGGCGAGAATAATCTGGCCGGTTGTAAGTGTTGGCTCCAAAGCCCCGGCGATACCAAAGCTCACCAAGGCATCGGCTCCATGGCGTAGTAGATACTCAGCCCCCGCATAAGCACGCCCAGGGCTACCTCCGGCGCAGAATGAGAGGTTGTATTTATCATTTATATGATTTGGCACACTCTCGAGACAGGCCGTCTCCGAGCGCATGCCTGTGACAATACCGAGACGGCTCACATGCCGAAGGGAACCGTACCTGTGTTCCCTTTCTTCAGGTTTCGGTAGCGCGACAATGCCCAGAGTGGAAAGTATACGCTGTATCCGTGATATTTCAAATAGAAGACCTTCGGAAAGCCGACGGCAGTGTACCATGGCTCTTCCCAGGTCGAGCCGTTACGCGGAGATTCGATCAGGAATTTGACACCGCGCTCGACGCTTTCGCTGTCTGCTTCTCCCGCTGCCATCAAACCTAGAATCGCCCAAGAGGTTTGTGATGCTGTGCTCGCTTTAACGACTTCCTTGGTTTCTTCCCAATAGGTCGAGCCGTCTTCACCCCAGCCGCCATCCTCGCCCTGTTGCGCTTTGAGCCAGTCAACAGCCTTGCGGATATATGGAGCGTTCATGTCCTCACCCGCTGCGTTCAACGCGCATAGAACGGACCATGTGCCGTAGACATAGTTGGTTCCCCAACGACCGAACCAAGATCCCTTATCTTCCTGGTCGGCCTTGAGGTATTCGACACCGCGGGTGATTTCACTGGTATATTTTTCAGTGTCGAGCTGGGCCAACATACCGATGCAACGCGCCGTAACATCGGCCGTCGGCGGATCCAACAATGCCCCGTGATCGGCGAAGGGGATATGATTCAGGTATTCGTATGTATTGTCCGCATCGAACGAGCCCCATCCGCCGTTCTTGCTTTGCATGCCAACGATCCACTCAGCGGCACGTTCGATATTCTCCCGAAACTTTTCGCGATCCATCCGGTCCAGCGCCAATGCAACAACGGCGGTATCGTCGACATCGGGGTAGTAATCGTTGGCGTATTCGAATGGCCAGCCGCCGGGGCGTAAGCTGGGACGGTTATCCGCCCAGTCACCTGCGACGTCGAGAATTTGCTTTTCGGCCAGCCAGGTTGTGGCGCGGTTGAGTTCTTTTGTTTCGTCCGAACCGTTCGCTTCTGCCAGCGAATGCACCACCAGTCCGGTATCCCAGATTGGTGAAAGACAAGGCTGGCAGAAGCCTTTCTCGTCATCCAAGCGGAGTAATTTCTGGATAGAGGATTTGGCGATGAGCAGGTCAGGATCGTCTTTCGGATATCCAAGCGCTTCGAATGCCATGACGGCATTGGCCATTGCCGGGAAGATACCGCCAAGGCCATCTTCGCCATTGAGCCGTGGTTTGATAAATTTAACTGCGGCCTTTAACGCACGTTGCCGTGCCGTCCGCGGTAACATCGGCTCAATTTTCCGCAAAATTTTATCGATACCAAGAAACAACTCACCCCAAGCGGAGCCGGTTGGGTTGTGCAGATAACGTGCTTCTTCTTCCGGTTTGCGGATGAAAAGCTCTTCGATGTTAATGTCGCGCGGATTTTTGGCCCGTGGTTTCAGAGCCATAAGAATTAGTAGCGGGACGAGGACGGTGCGCGACCAATAAGAAATCTTGCTGAGATGGAACGGAAACCAGTTCGGCAACAGCATGATCTCAACCGGCATAACAGGCACGGCGCGCCACGGCACTTGCGCGAACAGAGCGAGGGTTATCCTGGTAAAGACATTGGCGCTCGCGGCACCGCCAGCAGCCAGAATAGCATCGCGCGCGCGCGTCATGTGTACGGCATCGGGTGACTCGCCGACGAGTTTGAGGGCAAAATAGGCCTTCACACTGGCGCTGATATTAAATTCGCCGCCATAAAAGAGCGCCCAACCGCCGTGATCGCCTTGAACGGTTTTCAAATAGGCGGCGAGTTTCTTTTCCGCGACATCATCGATTTCATCAAGATAATGATCGAGCAGAATGAACTCCGCTGGTATCGTTGCATCGGCTTCTAGATCGAATACCCAATGACCATCCTCGGCCTGCATCGATTTTAAATCGTCGCGTGCCTCGTGGATGGTTGATTCGACCTGGGACAGCAATGTTCTGTCGTCAGCCAGTTGTTCGTTTAGTAAGGCATCCATGCCTTATGCGGTCCCCATCCCCAATTGTATCGGCAGTTCTGGATTCGAGTACATTATATTGTCGGAATTACCATCTGGTGAGCGGTAAATTTGTCGAGTTACAGTCACTTGTCAAGTAATGTGCTGCAAAATTGCAACACAATCGCAATACAATGGTGGGACTTCATGAATTTGCCCCGTTAATGACCGCCGCTGCGTGGTTACCGGAGCGAATAGACCCTTCGATGGTCGCTGGGAGGCCCGTATCAGTCCAATCTCCCGCGAGATAGATATTCTCGTATTTGGATCGCGTGGCGGGCCGTTCGCGAATCGATGCCGGTGTCTGGGCGAATGTCGCTCGTTTTTCCTTCACGATTCGGTGCCGGGTGGGGATTTTCTTGGGAACTCCAACCACCGCGCGGCGTATGTCGGTCCATACTAAATCGGCGATTTTCTCGGCCGTCAATTCCGACAAGGCATCTGCGGCGCTGACGGTGACAGAAATGATATCCTCGCGGAAAAATATCCAATGCGCCGTCCCGTTGATAACGCCGATAAGTCCGGCATTATCTGGCGACGCTATCTTTTGCTCCAACCGAAAGTGTGCGTTGACGATTGGGTGCGTTTCGGTTGGCGTCTTTACGCCGGGCAATAGTGTTCGGGCGACATGGGCGGGAACGGCCATTACGATAGTGTCGTTTTCTTGTAACTCGATGAGACGATTAGTGAAACAGAGTGTTTTCGCGCGCGTTCCTTCAAACTCAATTTCCCGCAGCCGTGAATTGGGCGTGAAGGTAACGCCGTGATGTTTGATATAGGCCAGGGCGGGTGTCACGAAGGTCTCGGACAATCCGGTTTTTGCCATGCGCGGCATACAATAGGCACCGCCCCGTCCAAAGGTTTCCCGCAGCACCGCGGCCAATAATGCAGCCGCGCCATCTTCTGCAGGCGTATTGAGGACGCCGACGGCAAAGGGCTCCCAAAAGCAGCGAAATAATTGACTCTTTGTATCGACGACGTCGCGAAGGGCCAGATCCGGCCCGGCAGCCAAAAGTTTTATCGCTTTCACATATTCCCACAGGCCGGTGCCCGGGATACGCCGCTCCGCATTCAGTAACCATCCGGGCCACCGCCCCTGGTCTACTTCCACTGTCCACCGTTGCTCGTTTGCCAAGTCGACGAATGGAAAAAGCGCCCGATCGGGACCGACCAATTCATCCGAAGCGCCGATGACGCTCAGATAGTCGCGGACGGCGGTATTGCCGCTGAGCAGCAGGTGATTGCCATTATCAATGGTGCATTCAAGACGATCGTCATGATAGGAGCGGCAACGGCCCCCCGCATGCCC
>CAXAGK010000124.1:0-9280 GCA_963968305.1 uncultured Rickettsiales bacterium
GAGGTTGCTCATCTTGGCGTCGCTACCGACGTGGTCGAGTACCCGTTGGCCGAAGGCACGGAGCGGATCGGAAACGTCCGCCAGCAAATCGGTGAGCCGGTCGCCGTCGAGATCGGTCGCCAGGATAATACAATCCTGTTTCTCAATTAGATCCCACAACAACAGGCCGTAGTTGGTGTCGGCAATGTGTTGCTCAACCTGGCCACTCCAGTTCTCCATACCGTCCTTAAAATCGCTCGGCAGCAGGGCAATGATCCGGTCGACGCGCTCCTTGTGCTCGTCATATGCGTTGACCGCCCATTTACGAACCGATTTAAATTTCGTGCCTTCCAGCATCCAGGTGAGAAGGCCGGCATTGATACCGTCTTCCATGGCTTGGGTTGGTTTGAATGCTACCCGGCCGAGTTTGCCGGTATCGTTGACCATTTTCAGGAACAACCGGCCCGCATAGGCCATTTGAACACCGGGAGAATTCATCTCGGAGTGGACGATACCTGTCTTGGCATTGACGTCGAATTTTGCTTTGTCCTGGGAGTAAGGTAGGCATGGCATGCAGCGAACGACTGTGATTGGGCCGTATGGTCGGACGTTACAAAAGACGCCTGCTTGCGTGCGCAGCGGCGCGTTGCCGGACTTGCCCATGACGACGACTTTGCCGCCCTTACCGTCTTTGACGTAGGCGTCGCCAGCGGTTGACCATTTAATTGACGTGACCGGTATATTGCCGAACCAGCTCAATGGCTCCAGCGCCAAGTCATGGCGAATTTGCGACCACATCGGCACCGCATAATAAGGCAGTCCAAGGACGTCGATTGCGGCGATCGTGCCGAGCAATGCGTAGGCGTCAGTCAACGAGTGGGCGATTGGGTTTATCTTGCCGTCGTGATTGCCGCCTTGCCAAACGGTGGCGTCCGGATATCCGGTCGGCCGTACGTCGGTGGCGTCGAAAAGGTCGCCAAGCAGACCCTCGAGGTCGCCGCCATCGGCTTCCGTTCGGGCAATCTTCATGAGATCGAGCATATCGATGTATTCCTGTCTGTTATTTTCCTGCCGGCGCGACGGCGGCTGATACGCCGATTGCGCGGTTTTCACTGTGCTCCAAGACGCATGGGGCGCAGTTTTTTGTACGCTGCATCTTGGTTGCGCGCACAATATCACCGGATTCAAGCCAGACAAGAACGGACTTCAAATCCGATCAGGTCCATTTGGTGCGAGGAGCTGGCATCGCATCGATAGCGGGCAGAATATCGCCGATGGTCGATACACTGCGGACGAGATTTTTGTGTCCCGTGGGTAGGTATTTTTCAGTGTTCATATTTTCGAATAGCGTGTTGAGCGCATCCCAATATCCGTCGATATTAGCGATAACAATCGGCTTGTCGTGAAGACCGAGTTGTTTCCAGGTGATGATTTCGAAAGCCTCGTCCAAAGTCCCGAGACCACCTGGTAGGATGACGAAGGCATCCGATAATTCGGCCATCCGTTGTTTTCGTTCGTGCATTGTGTGTGTTGTGTGCAGGATAGTGCATTCCGCGTGCCCAACCTCCCGCTCCACCAGAAAATCGGGAATGACGCCGATAACCTCACCACCTCCCTTTAACGCGGCATCGGCCGCCAATCCCATTAGGCCGACGCGGCCACCGCCGAAGACGAGACTGATCCCATGAGAGGCGAGGAGAGTTCCGAATTCAGTTGCGGCCGTCCAGTGGCTCTCGCGGGTGTTGGCGGAGGAACCGCAGTACAGGCATATGGATTTCGCTTTTGGCATAAACGTTTTCTTTGTGCGGACATTATAATTAACGGCAAAGTCAGTAACGAAAGCGTGATCAACTAGTCAATCAGTCAACAGGTGGTTAGAGGTTGATTGTTGATCCAAACCACCGGAACATTCAATTAGATTTGGTTAATCTCAAAACTATCACTTTTAATTCAATCCGGTGAGGTAAAGATGAAACGGATTCTAATTGGTGCGATTTCGGGACTTTCGTTGGCGTTAATCGGTGTGTTGGCGTTGGACGTCGCACCGGCTGCCGCAGATGGCCACGGCGTGATCAAAAAGCGCATTGAATTGATGCGAAAAGACGTGCTGGGTAATTTTAAGGTCATCATAGGGTTTGTTAAGGAAGGCAAAGGCTCGATGGCTGATGTCGGAAAAGCCGCGGAGGCAATCCAGGTTGCTGCCGGTAAAATTCCAACTCTGTTTCCGAAGGGTACTGGGCGTCCGGACGTTGACGATAAAACGACACGCTCGCTCGCCAAAATCTGGGAAGATTGGGGAACATTCGAAAAAGCCACAAAGGCAATGGCTGCGCATGCGGGCCACGTCGCAATGTATGCCGGTCAAGGAGATGCGGACGAAGTTAAGAAACATTTAGGTCTGATGGGCAAAGAGGGTTGCGGCGCATGCCACAAATCGTTCCGTGGACCGGAAGCGAAAAAATAATCCTCTAAGGATTTGACGAAACGGAAGACATAAGAACAATTGGATCATGCGGTTCGTCAAATTTGTAATTTTACTTTTAGTGACGACGGCGGCGTATTTTGCGCCGCCGTCCGTCGTTTGGGCGGGAGATAGCGCAAAGGGTGCCTATATCTCCAAGGCGGCCGGTTGTGCCAATTGTCACACTGATCTCGGCAAGAAGGGTAAGAACGCGCGTCCAAAAGGGGAGCCGCTTGCGGGGGGGCGCCCAATCAAGACCCCGTTTGGGACTTTCTATACCCCGAATATCACTTCTTCCGAGGCCGGGATAGGCGCTTGGTCATTCGCGGACTTTCAACGCGCGATGATTAAGGGCCTGGCGCCGAATGGTGCGCCGTATTATCCAGCTTTTCCGTATACGTCTTATACAGGGATGACGACGGCGGATCTGGATGATCTTTGGACCTATTTAAAATCTCAAAAAGCATCCGACCGCACCAATCAGCCCCACGAATTGAAGTTCCCATTTAATATTCGGGCGCTTATGCATGGTTGGCGGCTATTGTTTTTCGCACCAGGCGACATCGGTGATCCGGATCCCAGCAGATCTGCGGAATGGCAGCGCGGCGCATATCTAGTGCGGGTTTTAGGGCATTGCGGTGAATGTCATACGCCGCGAAATGTGATGGGCGCCATGGACCGGTCCCGAGAATTGAGCGGAAACCCTGAGGGGCCGGGTGGAAAAATCCCCGATTTATCGCCGGCTAATAAGAAAGGTGTTGTGACTTGGTCGCGCGATGATTTGCTCGAATACCTGAGTACTGGAATGACGCCGGAAGGCGATTTTGCCGGTGGGGAGATGGCGGAAGTGATCGATCATTCGACCGGTATTCTGACCGAGAGTGACCGGACCGTAATTGCGGTATTCGTGAAGGCGCTAAAATAAAAATTCTTCTCGAGCTTAGCTGAAATATCTTTGAGCTTCGTTGTCACGCTTCCTTTGGTGTACTAACGTGAAATAGTAATTTTTTAGGATGAAACCTGTGAACCGCTCTGTCGTTATCGGCCTTATTGGTCTCGGCGCGATTGTGCTGGCGGTTGCCCTTACGTTCTGGCGCGATGCGCCAGAAGAGAAATCCCTAAAAGAAGCGATGCAGGCACCAGCGACGGTCACTGAAATGCGGCGGGCTGCGGAGAATATAAACCCACCCAAAGACGTAAAAATGAGCTCGCTGACCGCGGAGAGCACTACAGAGAAAAGTGGAGCGCCAAAGCCCGTGCCTATCGTGCCGAGCTTCGATGTCGTTCGTGTCAACCCGGAAGGTGACGCCGTCATCGCGGGTCGGGCGGCACCGGGCGCGAAAATTACGGTCATGGATGGTGATTCGATTGTCGGTGTTGTGACGAGTGATCGGAACGGCGAATGGGTTTTGGTGCCGGAGAAACCGTTGCCGCCTGGGAACCGCGCCTTGAGCATTATTGCACAGTTAGGTGACGCTGAGCCGGTAAGCTCCGGAGATGTCGTTGTTTTGGCGGTGCCTGAGCAAAAGGGACAAAAAGAACGTCCGCTAGCGGTTCTAGTGCCGCGCAAGGGCAAGGATACAAAAAGGGTGTTGCAGAGCCCTAGGAAACCAGAAGCGGGGCGGAATATCGCGTTAACGCTTGATATTGTGGATTATGACGAAGCGGGACGGCTACGGCTCTTGGGGCAGGCGAATTCGGGAAATGAAGCAGTCGTCTATTTGAACAATACCGCGATAGGGCGCGTGGGGGTCTCCGACGATGGGAATTGGGAGTTGCGACCCCACGAAGCGGTTTTACCCGGGCTCTATACGCTGCGAGTTGATGAATTGGCGAAAGCGAAAGTGGTTGCACGAATTGAATTGCCATTTTCCCGCGCCGCTCCGTTGGCGGATTTAAAGAACGAGGATTATATAATCGTGCAACCGGGGAACAGTCTTTGGAGAATTGCTCGGCGAATATTAGGTGAAGGAACGATGTTTTCGGTCATATATGAGGCCAACAAAGACCAAATTCGCAACGCCGATCTAATTTATCCGGGACAAGTCTTCGCCGTTCCCAAGACCAATTGACGCCAATTCAAGGTTGGGAACGCCGCTCCGATTCGATAAAGAACGGAAATATATCCAGATACGGTTTAATACTCGCTAATAGAATGGTGACTGCGGTGATTAACGTATGCGGCGTGATCGGAGCTGCGACCCGAATATCGCCGGCGAGTACCACTTCCCCATTTTTCGTTACCGCAAATCGTGTTGGGCGTCGTTTCACAGTTGAACTTAGCAGCATCATGGGGCCGAGACGGCGATTCTGTCCTTCCATCGAATAAGGCAGGCGGCCAACTCTCCCCATCAGCTGCATGTGTAGACTGCCCGACGAATGTGGCACGACGCGGGCAATTAATGGCCAACCGAGATAGTCGAAATGCATTTCGAACTTGTCATCTTTCGGTGTGGTCAAATCACTAGTATCGCCCGTTGCCAGTGTTTCAATGACATTCGGGTTTGTGATTCCGGAAGGTCACTCATCCCGTTCCCCTCACTCAACAATCTTCTTAGACGCTAAAACACCAAAGTTTTTTCAAAACAAAGTAATAACGTTAAAGTCCGGACAAAGGTTTACTATATTACAGCTGACTTAACACTGACGGACCGCTATTCATTGGCGGAACCACTCGGTAATATCCCGCGAACATACTAGAGGCCATTATTCCGATGCCTGACTTTATGAAGCCCGTGCTTGTCCCGATTCATTCGGCTGGCTGGCCGTTTATTGCGATTTTCGCCAGTTTGACCCTTGTCGGAGGCTTCTTGTGGACACCGGTTTACGTGATCGGCGGGATTCTGACCGCTTGGTGTACTTACTTCTTCCGAGATCCCGTGCGAACGACACCAACGCGTATGGGATTGGTCGTTAGCCCAGCGGATGGCGTGGTCCAGATGATTACCGAAGCGGTTCCGCCCTCCGAACTCGACATGCCGATTGAGCCACTGACTCGCGTCAGTATTTTCATGAATGTTTTTGACGTGCATGTGAACAGATCGCCCGTGGACGGCCATATCTCGGGTCTTGGATACCGCCCCGGTAAGTTTTTTGACGCCTCACTCGATAAAGCGAGCGAAGAGAATGAACGCCAGGCCGTTAAAGTTAGAATGGAAAACGGTACTGAGATTGCTATGGTTCAAATCGCAGGTCTGGTCGCCCGGCGAATATTGTGTTGGGTACAGCGTGATCAACCGATTCGTGTCGGTGAGCGATTTGGTATGATAAGATTTGGCAGCCGGGTCGATGTCTTTCTGCCGGAAGGGGTTTCGCCGTTAGTGGTTGTCGGTCAGAAATCCATCGCTGGAGAGACTGTTCTGGCGGATTTAACATCTGACGAGGCCCAGCGGAAAGGAACCGCAAGGTAATGCTAAAGCGCCGTCCAAAATTCCGCCGCAAGCATAGGGCGCGCAGTCAGACTTTCAGTCGGTTGCTGCCCAATATTATTACGGTCGGTGCGCTCTGCGCCGGACTGACGGGCGTGCGGTTTGCCATTGCGGGGCAATGGGAGTTCGCGATGGTCGCGATCCTAGTGGCAGCGGTGCTTGACGCGTTAGACGGGACAATCGCGCGGTTGTTGAAGGCCGCGAGCGATTTTGGAGCGGAACTCGATTCTCTTTCGGACGTTGTGGCTTTTGGCGTCTCACCTGCATTGATTATCTATTTTTGGAGTCTGTCCGATATCGGCGGTTTCGGCTGGGCGGCAGCGCTGTTTTTTGCGGTTTGCTGCGCGCTACGTTTGGCGCGTTTCAACAGTACGCTGGAGACACGGCCACCCTATGCCTACAACTTCTTCGTAGGTGTTCCGGCGCCAGGTGGGGCTTTATTGGCGCTATTGCCATTGCTCGTGAGCCAGGATTTCGGTGATGGGTTCTTCCGGCACCCGGCGGTGACCGGCCCGTGGATTGTCGCAATGGCGCTGTTAATGGTCAGCCAGGTGCCGACCTACTCGTTAAAGCAACTCCGCGTGCCGCAGCGTATGGTTTTGCCGATGTTGGTGCTCATTGGATTATTGGCTGCGGGCTTGGCAGGCGCGCCTTGGCTTACCCTGTTGGTCATCAGTCTCATCTATCTCGGCAGTTTCCCGTTTTCCGTTCTCGCATTCCGCAAACTCAAACGTGAAGCGGGAGCCGCCGCCGAGGAATCGGAATCGACGGACGATGGAGAAGAGCCGACAGATGAGCCGGATCCGCCTCATCTGCGCGAAGTGTAGCGGGCCGCAGGGCTACTCCAATTTATAGCCTGTCGCTTTTAACTCCTCTTCCGTAAACCCGAGCTTCTCCATTAGTACTTCACGATTATGCGCACCAAGCGGCGGTCCCGCATGGCGAATATTGCCTGGGTTACGGGAGAGTTTTCCCACTACGTTTTGCATCCGGATAGGGCCGCCCAATTCATCGTCTTCGATCGGGACGATATTCTCGCGCGCCTTATAGTGTTCGTCCTCGAATATCTCCGCGACGTTATAACAGGGGGCGGCGGTAGCGCCGATTTCTTCGAATCGGCGCATTAGTTCTTCGTAGTCGAATGTCTCGATAGCGGCTTGGAGCTCATTATCCAACTCCACCGCGTTTTGGATCCGTAGACGATTGTCGAGAAATTGCGGTCGATTCGGTACATCGGGAATATCCAGCGCGGTACACATGCGCTCGAAGGTCGACTGCGCCGAACCCGAAATGGAAAGCCATTTGTCGTCCTTGGTGTGATAGGTATTACGCGGAGCCGTAAAGGAGAGGCGGCTGCCGTTTCTTTCCTGCACAATACCCAATTGGTCGTAATCAACGACCTGTGGGCCCAACAATGTGAACAACGGCTCGTAAATACCGAAATCGACAATCTGCCCTTTCCCACCGTTGCGTTCCCGCGCCTGCAACGCAACCAATGTCAGATAAGCCCCCATGAGCCCGGCCGTGTCGTCGGCCATTCCGAAACCGGGAAGAAGTGGCGGGCGGTCCTTGAAGCCGTTGATATAGGCGAATCCGGAATATCCTTCGGCCAGGGTTCCAAAGCCGGGCCTATGCGAATTCGGGCCGGTTTGGCCGAAGCCCGTAATCCGGACCATAACGAGCCCTGGGTTGATCTCACTCAACACGTCGTAGCCGAGTCCCCATTTTTCCAAGGTGCCTTTGCGATAGTTCTCGACAATGACGTCCGCATCCTCCACGAGGCGTTTAACGATTTCTACACCGATCGGCGATTTTAAATCCGCGGTGACCGATCGTTTGTTGCGGTTGATCAGCTTGTACATTAAGCCGACCCCATCCTTGTTGTTGCCCCAGAAGCGGACCTCGTCACCGGTTTCCGGGCGTTCAACTTTTATGACGTCGGCGCCAAAATCCGCGAGGAACATGGAGGTAATCGGACCGGCCAGGAAATTTGCGATATCGACGACTTTTATGCCGGCAAGCGGCTGTTCCGGATCGGTCGGTTTCTCGTAAGGCATCTATGTCCCCGTTCTTTTGAATAAGCGTTGGTATAAGACATTGATTTGGGACGACCACGGATAAGTCAAATCTATCTTGCCTGTTTGATGCCGGAACATACGGATTGCTTTTTGGAAAATTCATCTTTCTTGAAGATTGTCGAAAATTGCGCCTTTCTCGTCAGCGTCGTTCCGCGCAAACTTAGTGCTCAATGAACTGGCGTTTCCCAATCTATGTTTGCTGCATGTTGACCGTTGGTGTCGCGACCGCGGTCGCGCAGCAAGCTCATTGCACAGGACCATCCGGGGCATGTGGTTTTGCGCCATTCGTATTGAAGCTCGAACTCGGGCGCACAACGGCGAGCGCGGTTTATCTCGGTCCCGGGAAAGCAGTGACGAATCGCCATATTGTCCTGGATGCGACGGAAGTGACCTTAGTCGCTGCCGACGAACGGAAATTTGCAGCAGTGGTTGAGCCGTCGGCATTTGATGGAGATTTGGTTTTTTTGAAAGTGGCAGACCTCAATCTCGGCGACGGGCCGGCCTTAGTCGAAGAAGTGCCGCGAGGGAGCAATGTGTTCGTTTTTGGATATGATGCCGCGCGCGGGCGCTCGCATTTATTCCCGCGCGGCGAGTTGGTTTTGTCTGCAGCTTCCGATTCATCTGGCTCCCGTATTCAACATCAAGCGCCCGGCAGTGTTGGCAGCGATGGCGGGGCACTGATTTTGGCAAACGGCGCATTGATCGGTATCGCGACGACCGGTAGCGACGGGATCAGCGAGGCGATACCGGTTCGCGAACTAGATCGATTGAAGGCGAGCGTAGGCGCGGAGCATATGCAAACCTACCGGGCAATCGGGCGGTCCTATAGGCATTGTATCGAGACGCAGGCCAAAATGCCGAAACGGCGCGCCCGTTTAGCCCGGCGTGCAGTCGCATATCTCAGCAAAGTCTGTAGGGCGACTGGAAATGCGGCGCTTATCGAAAGGGCTGCGCAAATTCTTGGGCGTGCGGGAAATTTAAAGGAAGCACGTGATTTATTCTCTGTGGCGTTGTCGGAAGACCCCCACGCCTTGAACGCACGTATTGGCTTGGTGGTGACGTTGCTGCTTGGTGGCGGGCATTCGGAAGCGTTAACGCATTTGAAATGGTTGCGCGGCGTAATGCCCAGGAATACCGAGGTCCTGCGACTTTCGATTCAAGCGGGTAAACACACTGGCGATATGGATTTTGCGCGCGACGCGCTGAACAGTTTGGAGCACCTCAATCCGGCCTTGGCGCTCCCCATGCAACGGTTTTTGGACTCGTCCAGGCCGGCGAAATCGAGACGCTAGGTTCGATGGATTGCGGTGCTTCGCAAGTCGTCTTATGTTTTG
>CAXAGK010000125.1:0-9254 GCA_963968305.1 uncultured Rickettsiales bacterium
CATTCTTAAAATTCAGCGTCGGCTAGCAGCCGTTAATTGACCGTTAATGGGCGTTGCAGCATAATCCATGCCAATTTTTAATCGTTCCCACGGCAAATTTGTGCCAATGTCGATGGAAAATCGAAATACCTCGGAATCGGAACCTCAATGACTGCACTGGATCGCCCGTCACCCTTAAAGTCGCTGGAACAAGGTGACGCTGCCGATTTGGATTCAGCGCAACGATTATTTCGGTTGGAGGCGGAAGGAATATTGGCGCTCGCGGATACTATAGATAAAAATTTTTCAGCCGCCGTGCAGGCGTTGTCTGGCGTTGAGGGGCGGGTAATCGTCTCCGGAATGGGGAAGAGTGGGCATATAGGCAGCAAGATAGCGGCGACCCTGGCCTCGACCGGGACGCCGTCGCATTACGTCCATCCGGGTGAAGCCAGCCATGGCGATCTTGGCATGATTACGCGCCAAGATGCCGTACTCGCGCTATCCAATTCTGGGGAGACGCCCGAACTGCGCGATATCGCTGAATATACACGTCGCTTTTCGATCCCGTTAGTCGTGATCACGTCGGGGGCGGGGAGCACGCTCACGGAGCTTGCCGATATAGTGTTGCTCCTACCACCCATTCCGGAAGCTTGTCCGATGGGGTTGGCGCCAACGACCTCGACAACGATGTCATTGGCTATGGGTGACGCGTTGGCGGTCGCAATGTTGGAACGGAAAGGGTTTTCGGCTCAGGATTTCCGAGTTTTTCATCCTGGTGGAAAACTCGGCAGCAGCTTATTGCGGGTTTCCGATCTAATGCACGAAGGCGACGCCTTGCCGTTGGCGGATACCGGCACGATCATGCGGGATATCATACCGACGATGTCGGAGAAACGCTTCGGCTGCGTCGGCGTGGTCGACGATGAAGGCGATCTTATCGGTGTCATTACGGACGGAGATTTGCGTCGCACCTTGGCGGAGAATCTATTGAGCCGCGCGGTTGCGGATGTGATGACGACGGCGCCAAAGACGATCAAGCCGCAGGCGCTTGCGGCGGAAGCTGTCGCGGTTATGAACGATATGCAGATTACAAACTTGTTCGTTGTTGGGGACCCATCGCAGAAGCCCTTAGGCATTCTGCACATCCATGATTTGCTGAAAGCGGGGATTACCTGATCGCATGAGCATGGCCACCGAAGCGCCGGCACGTGGCCGGGTCGCTCTCACGGCGCGGCGGACGCAAAGTGCGGGCTACCTATACGGTCATTTTGTCGGCTTCATGAAGGTGTTGCTGCCGACGGTGGCAACAGCGCTGCTTCTCATCGTCGTAATTTGGCCGCAGCTAAACGAGCAGAATAAGACCTTCGAGATCGGTTTTAAGGAGATCGACAAAAGTGCGGCCGAGAACCTGCGCATGGAAAAAGCGCGGTACACTGGCGTCGATCGAGCGAAACGGCCCTTTTCCATCACTGCGGAAGAAGCGGAACAGCTCGATCCGAAATCTCCGGTTATTGAACTCGTGCAACCCAAGGCCGACATCGTGATGCAGGATGGCTCTTGGATTGCAGTCACGGCGGAAGTCGGTAATTACAATCGAGCGAGCCAGTTCCTCGAGTTATCAGGGACCGTGAATCTCTTCCACGACAAAGGCTACGAGTTCCGCACCAGCAGCGCGGTTTTGGATTTGCGCGCGGGCGACGCCATCGGTACCGAGCCAGTTCATGGGCAAGGCCCATTCGGCCACATTCAGGCGGAGAGTTTCATCGTTCGTAATCGCGGTGAACGGATCGAGTTCCACGGCAAAGCTCAGGTGATATTGTTGAACGACCCGATGGACCCACGAAACGAAGGTAAGAAACGGTGATCACGATATTTGGACGTGTCGCCATCTGTTTGATTGCCTTGGCCTTGAGCGCCGTGGGTGCTGCCTATTCGCAAAATCTGCTACAGGGCGGCGACGATCCTTTGAACCTGACGGCAGAGAGTTTGGTCTGGCACCGGGACGGCAACAGAATGGTTGCAACGGGCAATGCCCGCGTTATCCGATCCGGTGTCGAACTTCGGGCCGATAAGCTGACGTCCCATTCCCGCAAGGCTAAGCCCGGGGGGGGCGATCAGTTCTACCGCGTGGACGCTGAGGGCAATGTTCAGATCATCTCGAAGAACGAGCGGGTCTTCGGTGACCGAGGCGAGTATAAAATCGACGATCAAAATTTTGTGCTCGTTGGCAACAATCTTCGAATCGAGTCCAATCAAGGCCTAATTACGGCGCGCGATCAGCTGGAATATTGGGAAGCAAAACAACAATTCGTTGCGCGTGGTGAGGCCACCATCGTCAAGGAAAACAAGCGCTTGCGGGCCGACATTCTGTTGGCCCTGTTGGGGGCCGACGCGAAGGGAAAACAGGAAATCCAACAGATCAATGTCTGGGGCAACGTGCTGATCTCGACCGCGAGTGAAATCGTCCAAGCGGGAAAAGGTGTGTATAATGTGCAAACCGGGATAGTCAGACTTCAAGAAAACGTTAAGATTACCCGTGGTAAAACGCAGTTGAATGGAAATGAGGGCGAGGTCGACTTGAATACGGGCATCAGCCGGATGATTGGTGGAAAGCGCCGGGTCCGGGTCCTGATCCCTCCGCAACGCAAGAAACGTCAATAGCGTGGTTCCGACATCGGAAACGCAAAATACAGAAAGTTATTGAGTAGATGGAGCGCATAAACGAACCGAAACTTGGGAACGGCGCATCTGGTGATGCTACGGCGGCACCGCCGCGCCTCGTCGCCGACAATCCGGGTCTGGTCGCGCTCAATCTCGGCAAGCAATACAAGCGGCGTCCCGTCTTGCGGAATGTGAGCCTCAACCTGCAGCGCGGTGAGGTCGTTGGTTTGCTCGGGCCGAACGGGGCCGGAAAGACGACTTGTTTCTATATCATGATAGGTTTGATCGCCGCCGATTATGGCGAGATTTACCTCGACGGTCAGGAAGTGACGAACTTACCGATGTATCGGCGCTCCCGACTCGGTGTTGGGTATCTGCCTCAAGAACCTTCCATTTTTCGGGGTCTGAGTGTCGAACAGAACATTCGGGCCATCTTAGAAGTGATCGAATCGGACCGACAGATGCGAGAGACAATCCTGGAGGGACTCCTCGCTGAGTTCTCTATTTCCCATCTGCGGCGGACATCGACGATCACCTTGTCCGGCGGGGAGCGACGCCGGGTTGAGATTGCGCGTGCTCTCGCGTCACAGCCTCATTTTATTTTACTGGATGAACCGTTCGCCGGTATCGATCCAATCGCGGTGCGTGATATCCGTGAATTGGTGACACATTTGAAGGATCGCGGCATCGGTGTATTGATCACCGACCATAATGTTCGCGAAACACTCGATATCGTCGACAGGGCTTATATCTTGCACGACGGTCAGGTTCTCATGGAAGGGGCACCTGACGAGATAGTGCGGAACTCGGACGTTCGGCGAGTTTATCTCGGCGACCGGTTTAGCCTCTAAGGCAATCGGTCGACCATACGATGGCGATTTCCCAACGGCTCGATCTCAGGCAATCCCAATCTCTGGTGATGACGCCGCAGTTGCAACAGGCGATCAAGCTGCTGCAATTGTCGAATATTGAGTTGTCGGAATTCGTTGAGGATGAGTTGAGCCAGAACCCCATGCTCGAACGCGATGACGGTGACGACCCGGCCCGGGGTGATGGCGAGACAGGTGCCGCGAGTGAACCAACGGAGGCAGCACCGACGAATGACGAGGTGGCCGGACGGGATTCTCTCGATATGGCGGCCGGGGGGGATTTACCCGATGCTGCGGAAAAACCTCTCGATATGGAATATGAAAACGTCTGGGACGATCAACATCCCCGCGACGTTTCCGATGACGTTGCCGGTGGTTTCGGGAGGCATTCGCCGGTTGGGGCCGGCGGCCGCAGCGATTTCAGCGAGGGGCTGGGCGATTTTGAATCAACATTGAGTAAGGAGCCGAGTCTGCGCGAACATCTGACGGATCAGCTGGCGCTGGACGTTCCTGAAGGCGCGGATCGCATTATCGGGCTGCATTTGATCGATATGCTCGACGAATCGGGGTGGTTGGCCGGCAGCGCCGATGAGGTCGCCAGTATGTTGGGGTGCGACGTCGCCCGCGTGGAACCCGTGTTGGAACGATTGCAGCAATTCGATCCGCCGGGCGTGTTCGCGCGTGGTTTGAAGGAATGCCTAGCACTACAGTTGCAGGACAAGGGTCGTCTCGATCCGGCGATGGAAGCGTTGATTGAGAATCTTGAATTGCTGGGGCGCCGGGACAAGGTGGCTCTGCTAAAGACCTGCGCCGTCGATGAAGAGGACCTCACCGATATGGTCGCTGAAATACGGGCGCTCGACCCAAAACCGGCGAGTAGTTTCCGGGAAGAGACGGTCCAAAGCGTCACACCGGATATTCTGATGCAGTCGCATCCGGATGGCGGCTGGTTTCTGGAACTCAATCAGGAAACCCTACCGCGTGTTTTGGTGAACACTGAATATTTCGCTCGTGTCAGCAAGGGTGTCCGGCGCAAGGACGAAAAGGAATACGTGAATGAGCGGTTTCAGACCGCGAATTGGTTGGTGAAATCCTTGCACCAACGGGCCACCACCATCCTTAAGGTTGCGGGAGAAATCGTGAAGCAGCAGGATGCTTTCTTCCGTCATGGCGTGGAGCATCTAAAGCCCCTGATCCTGCGTGATATCGCGGAGGAGATCGAGATGCATGAGAGCACGGTAAGCCGTGTGACGACGAATAAGTTCATGGCGACGCCGCGTGGCCTTTATGAGCTTAAGTATTTCTTTACCTCCTCCATTCAGAGTGCAACCGGGGGCGACGCGCATTCCGCCGAATCGGTTCGTTTTAAAATCAAAGCGTTAATCGAGAATGAATCGCCGAAGATGATCCTGTCGGACGATAAGATCGTTGATATTCTGCGCGTCGACGGTATCGATATCGCTCGCCGAACAGTCGCTAAATACCGCGAATCGATGCGAATTGGATCTTCGGTCGAACGGCGGCGCATGAAGGCCGGCACGCTTTAGCTGTATGGAGAAGTACATGATTTCATGGATGGATTTTGGTAGTATTGACTCGGTCCACGGTGCCGCCTATGAATCAATCACCGTCGCGAATGTATGCGGCGATAGCGGGCCTCTAGGAGGCCCTGCCAGTTTCAAAAATCAGATGTCAGTCGTATGCAATTAACGATTAACGGGAAGCAGCTCGATGTGGGTGCTGCGATCCAAGAATATGCTGAAGACCAGCTGCCGACGATCGTGGGTAAGTATTTCGAAAATCCAAACGATGGCCACGTCACTATGTCCAAAGAAGGTAGTGATATTCGCGCCGATGTATCGGTCCATGTCGGCAAGGGCATCATGTTGCAAGGTCACGCGATCGCGGGCGACGCCTATGCTGCATTCGACGAAGCGGCCGAGCATGTAGGCAAGCGTCTGCGCCGCTATAAGCGCCGTCTTCGTGACCACCATAAAGGCCGCTCCGACAATTCCAATACCTTGCCGGCGCTGCAATATGTCTTTGCGGCGGAAGAAGAGAATACGACGAACGAGCCGGATCAGCCGGTGATCGTCGCCGAGATGGAAACCGAGATTGAGGTCATGACGCCGGGCGATGCGGTCATGCGGATGGACCTGGCCAATCTACCCGCCTTGATGTTCCGCAATGTGGCGCATAGCGGTTTGAATATGGTTTACCGGCGTGCCGATGGTAATATCGGGTGGGTTGATCCGCGCGGATCGCGCGGCGGGGTTCCCGAGGGAAGCTAGGGCGGACACATGGAAATCTCCGATCTCATCACGCCGGACAGCATATTTTCAAAATTGCCCGCTACTTCCAAGAAGCAGGCATTGCAGGAATTGGCGAAGCGGGCGTCCGATATTTCGGAACTCAATGAGCGGGTGATATTCGACGCGTTGATCGAACGTGAGCGATTGGGAACCACCGGTGTCGGTAACGGAATTGCGATTCCACACGGCAAACTCGCCGGGCTTGATCGATTGCATGGTCTATTTGCCCGTTTGGACAAGCCGATCGAGTTCGATTCGATCGACGAGCAGCCGGTGGATTTGATTTTCCTGCTATTGGCGCCGGAATGTGCCGGGGCGGATCATCTGAAAGCCTTGGCCCGGGTGTCCAGGTTGTTGCGGGACCGGTTGACCTGCGAAAAGCTTCGCGGTTCGGAAGATCCCAACGCACTTTACGCCCTCTTGATCGAAACTGCGACGGACGCTGCGGCCTAGTCCGCCGCCAAATTTTTCGGGCGTCTTAGTGGACGCTTACCGGCTCAAAATCGTTCTCTAAGGCGGCCATGATCGCGGTCTTGTAGTTTGGTGCGATGCCGAGTTCACGCCCGTCGCCCGCCATCAGCATGAATTGCACCGTATTATCGATGTGGACTGGGCGGACATAGGCGACATCATCGGCGCCCAGGCGGGCAAACTCTATTTCCGTAATCTGTCGGGCTGATTCTTCGGTCATGTCATTCGCCTCCTTGGGTGACTTCGTCGATCTCGAGCGGTCGATTGCGGCTTTGACCGGGGGGGGCACTCGCGATCTCAATTGTGCGGACTCGGCTTTCCGGTGCCGGTCGTGCGAGTTCAATATGCAGCAATCCGTTATCCAAATGCGCGCCGTTCACTTCAATTCCGTCCGCGAGCACGAAATTGCGAAGGAACTGACGGGCGGCGATGCCCCGGTGCAGGAAGACGCGGTCCTGATCGTCCGTTTGCTGCCCGCGAATGACGAGTTGGTTGTCCTCAAGCTCTATCGACAGATCCTCTTCGGAGAAACCGGCGACGGCGAGAGTAATTCTGAGTTGATTGTCGCCGACCTGTTCGATGTTGTAGGGCGGGTAGCCCTCGGTTTGCATCTTTGAGATTCGGTCGAGCGTTCGCTCGAAATCTTCGAAGCCCAACATCAGAGGGCTATTGAATAAAGAAACACGAGACATGTGCAGCGCCTCCTCCATGCGGTGAGCGAGTGGCTGTAGTATTTGAGGACCGTGAGGCTCCCCCTAAACGGCCCAGACCTTCGGTCCTGTGCCGCAAATGTTATTTGGGGACGATATAGGCCGGTTGCAAGCGGCCTATGGTCGGGACTAGTTGATCACGCGAAGTGCGATACGATCCGCTGGCGCCGCGTAGAGCGTGTTGAGCGGGGTGTCGAAGGGAGCGCCGTCAAAGAGTGAGGCGACGCCGAAGAAGGCCATCAGCATGAGTAGGCCGGCGACAGAAGCGACGAAGGTGAGTTGCTGCATGTGTCAAATTCCAGATCTGTTTCGTTCGTCCCAACCGTGCTTTCACTTTGGGGCATGGTCCGGGCGGAAAACTGCCGTAACTATGATCATAAGCGGCGAAATTTAGGCGCGCTGTGCGGACTGCCACACGTTGACGGGCAACTTGGAAAGGGGAATGAATCACACCGTGTGGCAGGGACGAGACGATGCAAAGGTGCTAGATATCGGGAGTGACTCTACCACTGATCGCGATGTGAATGGTCGGCACTGATACAAAATCGATTCCGCGCGGCCTCATCCTCTTGGCGATGTCGCTGTGCACCATGCTTTATGCGGTGACATTGACCATAGTGAATGTCGTGTTGCCGCAATTGCAGGGCGCGTTGGCAGCGACGCCGGAAGAAGTGTCGTGGGTGGTGACGTTGAACGTCATCGCAACGGCAGTCGTCACTCCAGCCACCGGTTGGCTGGTTTCCCGGTGGGGCCACCGCAACGTCATTCTGTGGTCCATTATAGGCTTTTCGGTCAGCTCATTGCTCTGTGCGACGGCCGACACGCTGATACCACTGTTGATCTATCGGGTTGGACAAGGGGTGTTCGGGGCGCCGTTGGTGCCGCTTTCCCAAGCGATCATTGTGGCCGTCTATCCGCCGGAACGCCGGGCTTTTGCGCAGGGTATATTCGGCATGTCGGTGGTGCTTGGCCCGGCGATTGCGCCGGTCCTGGGAGGCTATCTCGCCGAGGAATACAACTGGCGTTTTGTCTTTATCCTGATCCTGCCGATGTGCGCTGTGACGCTGCTGTTTGTTTGGCTTTGGGTGCATGACCCGGGCGAAAGATCGAAAAGCAATCTCGATTGGACCGGGTTCCTGATGTTCTCGCTCGTGATCACCTGCGCGCAATTAATGATGGATCGTGGAGAGCGCCAGGATTGGTTCGAATCTTATGAAATTTGGGGATATGTCGCGGTCATTGCGGCGGCGCTTTGGGTGTTCCTAGTGCACTCGGCGACGACCAACAATCCATTTATAAAACGGGAATTATTCAGGGATCGTAATTTTTCCATTGGTCTCGCGCTCGTGTTTATTTACGGGATGCTGAATATCACGCCGACCGTGATGATTCCGACCATGTTGCAGAATCTCATGGGTTATCCGGATTCGATGATCGGGTTTTTGCTGGCGGCGCGGGGTGCCGGGATGGTACTGGGGTTCTTCGTGGTCGCGCTAATCGCCAAGTTCGACCCGAGGGTCGGCATGATCTTGGGTGTTGCGGCAATTGGTGTCTCGGGCTGGAACATGGCGCTGTTCAATCTGGAGGTCGATCCATTGACCATCGCCTTGAGTGGTGTCCTGCAAGGCATAGGCTCGGCGGTGATGTGGGTCCCACTCTCCATCGTCGCTTTTGCGACCTTGCCAGTGCGGCTGTTTCCCGACGCATCCTCGATTTTTCATCTGCTGCGGAATTTCGGCAGCAGCATCTTCATCTCGGTGAGCGTGCTGACGGTCTCGCGAACCGGCAAGATCAGCTATTCGGAATTGTCAGAAAATATCAGCGCCTTCACAGACATCGCGCGCTACCCGGAGGTAATGGGCCTCTGGTCCTTCGAATCGGTCCAGGGCTTGGCCGCTCTTGGCTCCGAAGTAAATCGCCAAGCGCTGATGGTCGGCTACGCCAATTCCTTCGCGCTTTATGCCTTGGCGGCGTTCTCCGCGATCCCGTTGATGTTGCTGGTGAAGATCAAGCAGTAACTGTGACAGGTTCTTCGAGCATGAACCGATGCCTGCTGCCGATCTGGATCTGGCGGCTCGCGAATTTCACGCGCGGGTCTGCGGTGCGCGGAACGGTCAGGTCTTTTTCAACTGACGGAGACGGTTTCGCCCGTCAGGCCGGTTCGATACGGGTGCGTTCGAGTTTCGAAGTATCAGCACCTTCAATGCGGATGAGGCGAGTCGGGCCGTCCCGCATCGGTGCATGGATCGCGC
>CAXAGK010000126.1:0-9200 GCA_963968305.1 uncultured Rickettsiales bacterium
GCTTCGGGCGGCCAGATAGAACAATTGGGGATGCCCGTTGATCCGGGAAATTTAACCTTCTTGGCTCATATCGGCGAGATGTCCGTCGTCGGTCTTCCGGGCTCCGCACGCTCGCCGCGCACGCACGGGTCTGACTGGATCGTGCAGAGACTAGTCGCGGGCTTGCAGGTTACGTCACAGGATATCCGGGCGATGGGTGTTGGTGGCCTCCTGAAGGAGATTCCGGGCCGCCCCATGCCCCGTACCGAAGCTAGCCCCCCAAAGGAGGAACATATCGATACTGCTTTGAATGTAGCCGCTATTGTACTCGCGGCCGGTCAATCACGTCGAATGGGAAAGCAGAACAAATTATTGGCTGAAATTGATGGTGTTCCAATGGTCGTCCGTACCCTGAACGCCATTCATCAATCAACGGTCACTTCCATTACAGTTGTGCTCGGCCACGAAGCAAAGGCAGTGGAAGCGGTTCTGGCCGGGCGTGACTTGCAGTTTGTCCCGAACCCCGATTTCGCAGAGGGTTTATCCACGTCGCTGAAACGAGGGCTTTCGGTAATGCCCCCTGACGTAGATGCCGCGCTGATCTGTCTTGGCGATATGCCGCGCATTTCGTCGGTTGAGATCGAACGATTGATAGCCGCGTTTGCGCCAAACGAAGGCCACGTAATCTGCGTGCCCATTCACAACGGAAAACGCGGAAACCCGGTATTACTCGGTCGGCGTTTCTTCGCGGAAATTCAAGATATAGGTGGCGATGTCGGCGCGAAATATCTGATCGGCGCCTATCCCGAGCTCGTCCACGAAGTCGAAATGGCCGACGATGCGGTACTCCTAGACATTGACACGCCCGAAGCCCTCGCCCGCATCAACGAGTAACTCTCATCCGCTCTAAGAGGAATTCGAGTATCACTGCAGCCGCCCCATGCTCATACAGATCATTGTGCCCGGCATCCGGTAAAAACCGCCCAACTTTTGGCTCCCTTGCGTGCTCAAATAACGCACGCCCGAACTCAACTGGAATAATTCCGTCGCGTTCCCCATGGACGATCAATAATGGAGCATCTATACCCCCGATCTTGGCCGCAGCGTCGAACTTGTCGAGGACGAGAAATTTCGTCGGCAAGTACCAATAGTGGCTCTGCGCGACCGCGGCGATGCTGGTATAGGGTGATTCCAAAACCACAGCCCGGACAGGGTTCTCTACCCCCATCGTGACAGCAACCGCAGTGCCGAGGGATTCGCCATAGAGCACGGTCTGCTCGGACGACACGCCTTTACGCCTCAAGAAACTCATCGCGGCTCGCCCATCGTCATAGAGCGCTTCTTCGCTGGGCGACCCGCCCGCGCCTGCATTGTATCGGTATGAGACCAAAAGCACGCCATACCCCGCGTCAATATAGGGTCTAATTTTCTCCGCACGATGGCCAAGGTGCCCGGCATTGCCGTGAAAATAGACAATGACGGGTTCATCCGTACTCTCCGGATTGTGCCACCAAGCCAAGAGCTTGTGCTGACCGTCGACGTCGATCCGCTCGACCGTAACACCCTTCAATTCGAAATCAGCGGGATCAGGTACAATCTGGTTTGGATGGTAAAGCAGGGAACGTTGGCAACCGAACAATATGCCGCCAAACAGTACATAAGCGACGACGCCCCACATCAAAAAACTCAGCATTCCTTTTACGCATCGCCTCCAACCCAACACATCAACGACCGCGCAATAGTGATCGATTTAGTATAGAAACACCAGATATTGTGTATTCATCAAATAGTATTGCGGAGATATTAAATTAACCATTGCTCTTCGTGATGCATTCCAAGAAATGAAAGCATGGCGGAACCAGACGAGCTGCTTCCAGACGCTCCATCGATTGCCTTTTTCGCTTTATCGAGCGGATTGCTGAATTGAGCGGCAGCGGGCATCGCGGCAAGAACTGCGACAAGTGTTCCGGTCAGAATAAGAGCGCGCATATAAATCGTCCTCGATGGGTTCATAGAAACCCGTTAATCGTATTGAAATGATATCAGCTGATAAAAGTAGAAAATGCCGAGGAAAGGGAACATTGGTCTATCACCTTCATCTCGGGGCCAGAAATTTACCCGGGCCTCTTATGGTGCCAATCAGTCACACTCTGATACGCGCATCCCGCCTGCAATAAGAGTGGATCATTCCACCACGCCGCTTGCAGCATCACGCCCGCCGGCAAACCATCCGTGGTAAATCCACACGGCAACGATAAGCCCGGAATTGACGCCAAAGAGCCTGCATAGGTCAGGCTCGCGGCGCGACCTGTGAGTACGTGTAGATCAGGGGTATCTTCCAACGGCAATGCTGGGACTGGCGTAGTCGGGCTGAGAATCACGTCGACGCCCTCGAAGGCCTCTCCAACCGTGCGCATCCAAGTCTCCTTGAAGCGCATGGACGCCGCGTAATCCACGCCTGGGATTTCGAGGCCTCGCTTCATACGCTCGTAGATCGGCGCACTGAAGGCATTGGGTTCCTCGGTCAGTCGTTGGCGATGAAAATTGGCTGCATCGCAATAAATTTGCACACAGACTTTCGGGAACGCCTGCTCCGCACCCGGCAAATCAATTTCCACCAACTCAGCGCCCAAACTTTCGAAAACATCCGCTGCATTTCTCACTGCGACCTCGATATCCGGATCGATATTGTCGAAGAAGAAATTGCGCGGGATACCAATTCGAAGCCCTTCGATACCGTCATGAAGACGCGGTAGGAAATTACCAAAATCATGGTCGATGGAATGCGGGTCGCTCGGCTCGTAACCGACCGTCACGGCAAAGATCCGGGCGACATCTTCCACGCGCCTGGCCATCGGGCCGATGGTGTCGTTCGCCACGCTAACCTGGGTCGCACCGGTATTCGGAACCGCGCCATGGGTCGGACGCAAACCCGAGACGCCGCAGAACGACGCCGGAATGCGCACCGAGCCACCGGTATCGGAGCCAAGCGCACCGACGCACATATCCGCCGCTAGTGCCGCCGCCGACCCACCACTGGAGCCACCTGGGCTTCGGGATAAATCCCATGGGTTCTTCGCATGCCCAACAACCGGGTTATGGGAACGAATGTCGAAAACCAACTCGCCAAGTGTCGCCTTACCAACGATTACCGCGCCCGCTGCCTTCAAACGCTTGATGACTGGCGCATCATCGTTCGGCACCCGCTCCGACCAAAACTTAGCTCCGCTGGTGGTACGTACGCCCGCCGTGTCGATGTTGTCCTTCACCGCCATCGGCATACCGTGCAACAGGCCGAGCCACCGCCCTTCCGCCGCCGCCGCGTCCGCGGCTTCCGCATCCGCGCGAGCTTGTGACTCGGTGACGGTGATAAATGTCGTGAGGGTCTCGTTTTGCGCCTCAATCTTTGCGAGGCCTGCTTCTAGTTCTCTGATTGCCGCGCCGCTCATCGCTTAGCCCTCCGAATATTCTAATATCGCGTCCCGGCTCTTGTCGGCATCATCACGGTCCTGTACGCGACCATACCCACCGCCGCCCGGCGTCGCGATTAGCAGTCGGTCACCTTGCTTTACGATATGCTGCGCTTTCGGATCGACTGCCTCGCCATTTAGTTCCAATCGTCCAAGGGAACCTTCACCGCCACCGGCAATTCCGGGTGCGGAGTGCTTCGTGCGCTCCGCCAACATCGCCAACGCAGCCGGGGTTTCGTTCAGGAATTCGAACTCGACTTCCTGTCCGAGCCCACCGCGATAACGCCCTTCGCCGCCGGAATTGGGCAGGAACCCACGTCGGTGAATGCGCATTGGCGCCAGCTGCTCGATCACCTCCGTTGGTGTCGAGGAAATATTCGACGGCCAACTCATGCAGTTCTGCCCGTCCGACTGATAGTTCGCCCCCATGCCTCCATTGAAGAAAAACAGATTGGCGAATGGTTTGCCGCCCGGCTTCAAGCCCGCGAGGTTCCCGCACCACAGGGGAGAACCGGTTCCCGCCATAAGCCGGTCCGGCATCACCTCAGCTAAAGCGCCGAAGATCAACGCTGGAAGGAAATGTCCGATCAACGCACGCGAACCTCCCGAAGCTGGGAATAACGGATTGAGGATGGAGCGTTCCGGCGCGAACGCGCTGATGGGAGCGACGGACCCCTCGTTATTGGGTAAATCCGGCGCTGCCGCGCATTTCACCGCATAAGCGGTCATCGCATAAGTGTAACACATGGCGCAATTGATCGCCTTCGAGACTTGCGGACCGGAGCCGGTGTAGTCAGCTCGCACCTCGTCACCGTCGATGGTCACTGCAACCTTTAGCGTGACGGGGACGTCGATACCATCGGTCGGCATCTCATTCGTATAAGTGCCATCCGGCAACTCACTGATCGCCGCCCGCATGGCGCGTTCCGAGCGATCCTGAATCTCGGTCGCAAGCGGTGCCAGATCGTCCTGCCCGTACTGCGCCATCACTTCGCTGATGCGACGTTCCATCAAATCGAGCGCGGTCAACTGTGCATAAAGATCGCCAACAACTTCATCCGGCGCCCGCACGTTTTGTCGCAACAGGCGGAAGAAGGTCTCATCCGGTTCACCCGCCCGCATCAGTTTCATGATGGGGATTTGAAAGCCTTCCTCGAAAACCTCGCGCGGTTCCGGTGAGCGGATCTTACCACCAATATCCGGCGCGTGCGCCGTCGATCCAGCAAACCCCACAACCTTACCACCGTGAAAGATCGGTTTGCCGACACTGATATCCGGCAGGTGTCCCGTACCCATCCAGATATCATTGGTAATCAAAACGTCACCCGGCTGTAATTGATCCACCGGATAAACGTCGAGGAAATGTTTGATGGTCGCGGGCAAGGTGGCGATGAAGGACGGAATACTGTCTGTCGCCTGCACGAGGGAGCGCCCAGCGGCATCAGTGATGACGCAGGAAAAATCGTGACTGTCACGCACAACGGTCGAGAAGGATGTGCGCACCAGCGCCGCTGCCGCTTCATCGACGGTGGAAATTAAGCGGGTCCAGAGAACCTCGAGCGTGATCGGATCGAAGGCGGTGTTTACGTCATTCGGCATTCTTCAATCCTCCTAAAAGGTCCGCACCCTGAGCCTGTTTATGGGCGAGCCCGCGACCCGTGAGCTCATGCTTCGACAAGCTCACCAAGAGGTGATTGAATGTAATAGGAATGGACATCGTTCACCCCTCCTCTGGCAGATCGACAATAAGGTTCAATTGCTCATCCACCCTTGCGCGGGCGTCTGGCCCAAGGATCAACGTTGATTCGCTTTCCTCGACGATGGCTGGGCCTTCGAAGGCATACCCCGGTATCATCAGGTTTCGATCGTAGACCGGCGTTTCGATATACTCGCCGGCTTCGGGGAAATAGGCCGGCCGGGTCCCGGTCTTCGGCTCCGCCGTCGACGCACCGGTTTCGGATTTGAGATCGACGCCGGGGACTTCGGCCGCCATCGATACTCGGATATTTATGATCTCCGGCTCTACATCTGGTGGTGTCCGCGCGAAGGTTTCGCGATAGACTTCCTCGAAAGCGGCACGCAGCTTTGGCGCTGCATCTGCATTATAAGGCCCGGGCGGCAATTCCAACACAATCTCAAAGCCCTGCCCGGCAAAACGCATATCCGCCAACCGCGTGACGGTAGCGTCGGCCGGATCGAACCCAGTCTCCACGATGACTACCGACGCCTCGCTTTCTAAATCCCGGTACTGTTGTTCAAGTGCGTCCCAATCCATTTCGCTGAAACGGCTCGCCACCGTTCCCGTGCGGTCGACACGAGCGGGAGCAATCAACAGTCCGAGCGCCGATGCCACACCCGCCGACGCCGGACAGATCAGTCGCTTCAGACCGAGCTTGCGGGCCACGTAATAAGAATGAACCGGCCCGGCACCGCCAGTCGCCAAAAGGGTAAACTGGCGAACATCATGACCCTGTTCCGCTATATGCACGCGGGCGGCCGACACCATGTTCTCGTTGACGACGTCATGAATGCCCCACGCCACTTCCGAGACCGATAGCCCCAAAGCTCGCGCGAGTGGTTCCGCCGCCTTTGACGCCGCGTCACGGTCGATCCGCATGCTGCCGCCCGCGAAATAGCCGGGGTTAAGATAACCCAGCAACAAATCGGCATCGGTCACGGTCGGCTCCGTCCCGCCGCGACCGTAGCAGACCGGCCCCGGCTCCGAGCCCGCACTGCGTGGCCCGACCTTAAGCAATCCCATGCCATCGACATGAGCGATGCTGCCGCCCCCCGCACCGATCTCTATCAGCTCGATCGTGGAGATATTCATCGGCAGACCGCTGCCGACCACGAAACGTTTCTCGCGTGCCGCCTCGAAACTGTAGGAGACATGCGGTCGGCCGTCTTCGACCATCGCGAGCTTCGCCGTGGTTCCACCCATATCAAAAGCGAGGATATTTTTCTCTCCGGCAGCACCACCGAAATGGGCCGCCACCAGAGCGCCCGCCGCCGGTCCGGATTCCAACAGCAACACCGGACGGGACTTCGCCTCTTCCACATGGGTTAGACCGCCGTTCGAGAGCATCATGAAAAACGGCGCATCGACACCAAGCTTTCCAGCATCCGCGGTCAAAGTGTCGAGATAGCGTTGCGCCAAAGGTTTGACGTAAGCGTTAGCCGACGTCGTGGACGCGCGTTCATATTCGCGAATTTCTGGCGACACATCGTGCGAGGCAGACAAAAACAAATTCGGATGCGCCGCCTCGATGACCTCCATGGCCGCGTCTTCATGTGCCGGATTCGCATAGCAATGAAGAAATACGACGGCCAAGGATTCAACACCCGCAGCGACGAGGCGGTCCGCTTCCCGGCGCACCGAGTCCAGGTCAATCTGCGTCAAAACTGAGCCGTCGGGACCCATTCGTTCGGGGATTTCAGCGCGCAGATGGCGCGGGACCAGCGGATCCGGCTTGGTGATAAAGACGTCGTAGAGTTCGAACTTGCGCTCCCGCCCAATTTCGACGGCATCGCGAAACCCAGCAGTCGTCAACATACCGGTCTTAGCGCCGTCTCGGGTGATGATCGAGTTGGTGAACAGCGTCGTCGCATGGACCATCCGCGAAAAATCGCCCGCCGACATCCCATCCGCACCAAGGAGATTGCGAATACCGGTGATAACGCCGCGCGACGGATCGTCCGGCGTCGTCAATTCCTTCGCTTTTACAATGCGTCCGGTCTCTTGATCGTAGGCGACGATATCGGTGAAAGTGCCGCCGATATCGATGCCAAGCGAGTAGGTTCCCGCCACGTAGGCCTCCATTCAAATGAGGGGTCGTAGAAACTCGTCGTCGTACAGAGAGTCAAGCTGGAGCGCGTGCCGGAAAAATCGAGCGGCGGCCTGCGCTTGCCGATCTCCGTCGTTCAAACCACCTAATAGGGACTGTCTGGACGATATCGGAGAAATGAGATGAGTGTACATGGTGACGGTAAGAAATTCTCGGTCGGCGGATTCGAGATCGACATTATCGTCCACGGTTTCCCTGGTAAGTCGGTCTGCCACGGATCGCTCGGTTTCAGCACGATTGCACTGATACGCAAAGATGATCGATTGGCGCTCATCGATGTGGGTTCGTTCGGCCAACGTGGTCTCTTGCAGCAGCAACTATCGGAGCGCGGCTTGACGCCAAAGAATGTGACGGACGTCCTCCTGACGCACTCTCACTATGACCACTCGATCAACTGGACGATGTTTCCGGACGCGAATATCGCCATCGGTGACGAAGAGCTGGAATGGTCGCTGAAAGAGCCATGGGGGACAACCGTCGTACCGGAGCTTTATGTGAAGGAATTGAAGACCTGGCCGACGCTGAAGACCATCGGCGACGGTGACGAAGTCTTCTCTGGCATTACCGCTCATCTGTCGGCGGGACATGCGCCGGGCAGTCTCGTATTCGTCCTCGATGCGGGGGAGATCGATGTGGTGTTCTCAGGCGATGCCTGTAAAAATCGCGCGGAGTTGCTCTCGAAAGCGGCAGACATGACTTATGACGCAGGTTTGACCCGCGCGACGATAGAATCAATTTGGGCCTCTTGGTCGAAGAAACCGAATAGCATATTAGTGCCGGGTCACGACTTGCCGATGGTTTTGGACCAAGGCGAACCGCGATACCTCTGTGAGCGAGAAGCGGGAATTCGCGCCTGGTATGGCGAGGGCCTGGACGAAACCACCGTTATTTCACTGATACCAAACACTGCTGTCGGCGCAAAAGCCGCAGCCAAATAGAGAAAAGGACCCCACGATGGCAATGACTGAAAAACTAACGATCAAAAAGGCGGACGGTATTGGCACATTGACGCTGAACCAACCGAACAAGCGCAATGCCATCAGCTTTGAGATGTGGCGCGACATTCCTGCCGCTATGGCCGAATTGGACAACGATCCAGACGTACGCGTAATCGTACTGACCGGTGACGGAGACAAAGCGTTCTCGGCGGGCGCAGACATCTCCGAATTTGGCAAGTATCGCAGCACGCCCGAACAACGTGCGCTCTATTCGGAATACGAACACGCAACGACATCTTCACTCCGAAACGCCAGCAAATTCGTGATCGCACGCGTCGACGGTGTTTGTGTCGGCGGCGGTGCGGAAGTGGCGCTCGATTGCGATATCCAGATAGCATCCGATCGGTCCCGCTTCGCCATCACCCCGGCACGGATAGGGCTCGGTTATCCTGTCGCCGATGTCAGCCGTCTCGTACAAAACCTCGGCCCCAGAAACGCCAAGGAAATCCTGGCCTCCGGGCGCTATTACACGGCGGATGAAGCAAAGGCCATCGGCTGGATCAACCACGCGGTTCCAGCCGCGGAGTTGGATGACTTCGTTCTGGGTTACGCACAAGGAATCGCGCAGAACGCACCACTCGCCGTCGCCGCCGCAAAGATCACCGTGAACGAGCTGATCAAGAACCCGGAAGACCGCAATATCGCCGCCTGCGACGCCGCCGTCGAAGCATGCTACTTGAGCAGCGATTACGTCGAGGGTCAGAAGGCTTTCGGTGAAAAACGGCCGCCGGAATTCAAAGGGCAATAACACCTTCCCTTAGCCTTTTCTCCACGACCCGCTACAATGCCGCCAACATACCAATACCTGGGAGCCTCATCGTGATCGTCGAACAAGTCTGGACTGGCAACGCCTATCGTAACTTCAATTATGTCATCGTCTGCCCGGATACCGGCGAGGCCTTGGCCAT